>JASHSE010000342.1 GCA_030036975.1 Xanthobacteraceae bacterium
ATCGGCAAGGCGAACGTGCTCGACAAGATCGAGTGGCAAAATCCGATTCTGTTCGGCGCTGCGGTGTTCTCGCATCCGAGCGACGATCCGCACCTGTTCGAGCGGCGGCCGGTCAAGCGCGTATTGCTGCCGGGTCCTTGGATGAAGGACATGTGGAAACCGCATTGGGATGCCGCCGTCGCCGTGTGGCCGGTCGGTATCGACACCGCGGGCTGGCGCCCTGCGGACAAGGCGCGCAAACGCTTCGACGTTCTGCTGTACGACAAGGTGCGGTGGGACCGTGCGCACTATGACGTTCACCTGATCGAGCCCATTTGCCGCAAGCTGCGCAACGCTGGCTGCAGCTTTCGCCGGATTCGCTACGGCTTTTACGCCGAGCAGGAGTTTCGATCGGCACTCGCCGAGTGCCGCACCATGATCTTTCTCTGCGAGCACGAGACACAAGGCATCGCCTATCAGCAGGCGCTGGCGAGCGACGTGCCGATCCTGGCCTGGGACCGCGGCGGCTACTGCCGCGATCCATCTTTGTACCCGCACCGTGTCAAGTTCGCGCCGGTGACGTCGGTGCCGTATTGGGACGAGCGCTGCGGCCGGACGTTTGCGTCGATCGCGGAGTTCGACGGTGCCTGGGCGCAATTTTGGGCCGAGTGCCGGTCGGAGCGTTTCAGCCCGCGAGCCTACATCCTGGATAATCTGACGCTGGAAAAATGCGCGCAGCATTACGTTCAGCACGCGCGCGAGCTCGCCGACGCGTGAGGCAAGAACGGCGTCGCGACAGCCAAACCCTTTGCAGCAAGGCTACCGTGTTGAACAGCGTCCATGACTTCGTGCTGCGGCTGCCGTCGTTCAAAGGCAAGGCCCGGATCGAAGCGCTGCTGCGCGGCACGCTGCCGCATATCTGCGAGACTCGTTATGGCTTTCGCATGGAGCTCGATGCCGAGGAATGGCCGCAGATCGAGCTGCGCGCGGCGCGCTGCCTCGAGCCGCGAACCAGCGCGTTGTTCGAGCGGCTGCTGCGGCCCGGCGGCGTCTGCGTCGATGTCGGGGCCCATGTCGGCTATCATTCGCTGCTGGCGCGCCACTTGGTCGGCGACAGCGGTCGTATCTATGCCATCGAGCCGCAGCCGCACAACTGCGCCATGCTGTTGCGCAACGCCGAGCTCAACGGCTTCGACAATATCGTGGTCGTTGCCGCCGCAGCCGGCGCGAGCGACGGCTGGATTGCGGCGAAGACGCAATCGCCTCGCGATCGATCGCGGCTCACGCTGACTGGCATCGGCGTCAACGATGGCGCGCTGGCCTTTGTTGTGCCGGTCATTACCCTCGCGTGGCTGTTCAAGACGCAAGGTATCAAGCGCACCGATGTGCTGAAGATCGACGTCGAAGGATACGAACTCGTGGCGTTGCAAGGCTTGGGTGCTTCGCTTGCCGCCGTCGAAAACCTGATTGTTGAAGTTCTTCCCGGCGCGCCGTCCGAACGCAGCCTGGCCATCGCGGACGCGCTGCGGGACGGCGGCTTTCAGCTCTTCGACGTCGAGGGCTCCACCTGGCAGGTCGGGCAAAACTGCATCGAGAACAATGTCTGGGCGCGGCGACCATCGGTGTAGGCCGTTCATCGGGCAGCACAGGGCCTGATTTGCGCTCAACATCTGCCGACATGAGAAGAGGCCGCGTGCTCGGCGACTTGCGCGATCGCATTCTGCGGCGGGCCGCGCACATCCTGATCAGGAGCGGGACATTCCGTCGTCACCTCGGCGCCTTCGACCGCGACTACGATCCCGATTTTCTGCGCGCCGCACGGTTCTTGCGCGGTGCGTCGGATGTCGACGCATTGTTTGTCCGCGATTTGGTAAATGGCGCGTGGCCCGCCAACGCCAATGCCGATCAACACCAGGATCTCTGGGTGGTGCACGAGACCGGGCGCAAGCGCGGCGGTTTTTTTGTCGAGTTCGGCGCCACAGACGGCGTCAGCGGCAGCAATACGCTGTTGCTGGAGCGCGCGTTCGGCTGGAGCGGCATTGTCGCCGAACCAAACCCGGTTTGGCATGCCGACCTCGCCCGCAACAGGGCGGCGCGGATCGATCATCGCTGCGTCTTCAAGCGGACCGGAGACCACGTCAGATTTGCCGCGACCAAGTTTCGCGGCCTTGCCACCATCGCGGAATTCTCCGCATCGGACGGGCACGCGAAATCGCGCATGGAGCGTGATATCTTGGAGCTCGAAACGGTGTCGTTGAACGACTTGCTTGCCGGCCACGACGCACCGCGAACGATCGATTACATTTCGATCGACACCGAGGGCTCGGAGCTTGCGATCCTTGAGGCATTCGATTTCGCCCGTTGGGACGTGCGGCTGTTCTCCATCGAGCACAATCTGACTGCGCGCGAAGACGAGATCGACCGCGTAATGCACAGCCGCGGCTATGAAAGGCGATTCCCGGGCTACGCCCTGATCGACGCTTGGTATCGCAAAATTTGCTGAGCGATGGGTTCGGTGGACTCCGCGTCAATTTTGCCACGCGCCGCCGCGCCGATAGGCGCCAAGACCAAAGTGCACATCGCTTTCGCCCGTTTCTGGGCCGGCGCTAGCCCGCGCGAGCTGATCGAAACCATTTTGCCCGATCTTGGGCCGTTCTTCGACTTCGAGGTATCCGACAAGCCGCAGGTCGTGCTGTACGGCCCGTATGGCGGCGCGATGCCGGCCGGCCGCTATGTCAAGGTGTTCATCGGCTGCGAGAACGTGCGCCCGATCATGAGCGAGTGTGACTACGCCTTCGGCGTGTTGCATTCGGAATGTGTGAATCATCCGCGCTACATGCGTTTCGCGCGCTGGGGAGACGATTCACAGCTCATGCACAGAGCCAAGGATTGGGGTGCGGTGCTGGGTGCCAAGACGCGCTTCTGCGCATTTCTCCACAGTCATTGCTGCTATTATCGCGAGGCGTTCTTTCGCGCCCTGTCGCGTTACAAGCGGGTCGATGCGCCAGGCCGTTCGATGAACAACATGCCGGGCATCGACCCGGTGCCGGGACAAGACCTCTGGAAGAACAAGATTGAGTTCCTGCGCGCCTACAAATTCGTCATTGCGTTCGAGAACTCGTCGGCGCCCGGCTACAACACCGAGAAGCTCAGCCACGCCATCGAGGCCGATTGCGTGCCGATCTATTGGGGCGATCCGCAAATCGGCCGCTCCTTTAATGTCAGGCGCTTTATCAACGCGCACCAATTCGTGGCGGCGCCGCGCCGGCTTCTGCTGCGGCTGCCGTATGCACAGCATTCGCTCAGGTACGACGCGCACCTGACGCTGTTCCCGCGCATCGCCAGAAAGCTCAATGGCATGGCCGGCGAAATCGAGCAGCGGACCTGGGCTTTGGCGGGATTCGATGCCCTCGTCGAACGGGTGGCCGCGCTCGACCGCGACGATGCGCTGTACCTTGAACATTTGCGCGAGCCGTTCTTTGTCGGCGATCGGCCACCGGACCGCTCGGCATGGATCGAACGTTGGCGCGAGATTTTTTCGATCGCTTGACGGGATTGGCTGTCGTGCAAGCCCATGCGTTGGACGCAATGGCCCCGGTCGAAGGCGTGCGTCCGATTGATCGCGCCCTGATCGGCTATGGCCGGGCGTTTGAGCATCCATGCAAGATCCGCCTGGTGCGCTGGCTCGCGCGCCGCCTGGCAGCGGGACGGATCAAAGTGAGGTATGCTGTCGGTGCGGTCGTCGCCATTGATCCGCAGGACTACATAGGCTGGGCGATCTTCAAGACCGGCGCCTACGAGCCGCAGACGCTTGCTCTGGCGCTGCGCCTCATGGCGGCCGAACCGGGATTGTTCGTGGACGTTGGCGCCCATTTCGGCTGGTACACCTGCGCGGTGGCCTCGATCCGTGGCGCCAGGGTGCTCAGTATCGAACCGGACGCGGAGAACTGCGCGGCGCTGCGCGTCAACGTTGCGCGCAACAAATTCCAGAACGTCACAGTCTGCAATGCCGCAGTCGGTCCGGAGGCGGCCTTGCTGGCCCTGTCAAGAGGCTCCCCGGCCAATTCCGGAACGGTGGCGGTCGCCGCTCATGCGGCAGCGGCAGGTGGACAGCAATACTGGGTGGCTGCGGTCATGCTCGAAACGGCCCTCAATGAACTGGTGCGGCCCGCGGCGCGGCCGGTCGTGCTGAAAATCGACGTCGAAGGGTTTGAACCCGCAGTGCTGTCCGGGCTCGACTTCGACGGGCCGTTCCGACCGAAGCACGTATTGATCGAATGCGACGATGCGCTGTGTGCTCGATCCTGGGGTTCGCGTGAGCGCTTCGCCGCCTTTTTCACGGCGCGCGGCTACGATTTATTCGACGTGTCCGGAAAACCTTTCGCATGCGACGGCACCCTGCCGGAAGCCAACGTGTGGGCGCGAGACCGCGGCAGCACGCGTTGACCGCAATGTCGCCGCTCGTCTCCATCATCATTCCATGCCGCAATGGTGCCGCGTGGCTCGGCGCGGCAATCGAATCCTGCCTCGGCCAGAGCTGGAAACATCTGGAGATCGTCGTTGTCGACGACGGGTCAACCGACGGCAGCCGCGACGTTGCCGCGCGCTATCGGGATCGCGGCGTCGTCGCGTGCGACAGCCCGCGCCGCGGCGCGTCCGCCGCGCGCAATACCGGTTTGGCGCAGGCGCGCGGCGAATTCATCCAATTCCTCGATGCCGACGACGTGCTCGACGCCGACAAAATCCGTATCCAGATCGAACGGCTGGCCGATGCGCCGGCTGGCGCCATGGCGTCCGGCGCGTGGGCGCGTTTTTGCGGGCAGCCGAGCGCGGCCGTGTTCTCGGCGGAGCCGGTTTGGTGCGATTTCTTGGCGCCGCAGGAGTTTCTCATCACCTCGTGGCTTGGCGGCGGCATGATGGCTCCTTTTGTCTGGCTCACGCCGCGCGCTGTGTTGGAGCGGGCCGGCCCGTGGGATGAGACCTTGAGCCTCCTCGATGACGGCGAATATTTCTGCCGGGTTCTGCTCACCGCCTCGGTCGTGGTGTTTTGCGGCAACGCGCGTGGCTTTTACCGCTCCACCACGGCGCCGCGCTTGAGCGGGCGGCGCGATCGCGAGGCGCTGGTCTCGGGCTTCACCGCGATCGAGCTGTCC
>JASHSE010000343.1 GCA_030036975.1 Xanthobacteraceae bacterium
CGCGTTGCGCGCCTCGTTCTCACCGCGACGGCGCTGGCGCCCGAAGTTCATCCCGAAACCATGCTGATGCTGGCGCGGCGGCTTGGGCTTACGACCAGCCGGCTGCCGTCGCTCGATGCCGGCGACGAAGCGTTGCGGCTCGCGCCGGTCGACGTCGAGGATTTATTGCTGCGTCCCAGCGTCAAGATCGACTACAAGCGGCTCGAGAACTTCATCAGCGGCAAGACCGTGGTGGTCACCGGCGGCGGCGGCTCGATCGGCGCTGAAATCTGCGATCGGGTCGTCACTTTCGGCGCCACGCGCCTGTTAATTCTGGAAAACTCCGAATCGGCCCTGCACGGCGTGCTGGAGAAACTCGCGACCAAAAAGGCCGGTGCCACCGTCGTCGAGGGCCGCATCGCCGACATACGCGATCGCGAGCGGATCTTCCGCCTGATCGCGCGGGCCGAGCCGCATCTGGTGTTTCATGCCGCCGCACTCAAGCACGTGCCGATCGTGGAGCGCGAATGGGATGAGGGGATCAGGACCAATGTGTTCGGCTCGGTCAATGTCGCCGATGCGGCAGCGGCCGCCGGCGCCGAGGCCATGGTCATGATCTCGACCGACAAAGCGATCGAGCCGGTCTCGGTGCTCGGCGCCACCAAGCGGCTCGCCGAAATGTATTGCCAGGCGCTGGACGCCGCCGGCGCGCGCAGCGCCAATGGCGGCAAGCCGCCGATCCGCATGATCGCCGTTCGCTTCGGCAACGTGCTGGCGTCGAACGGCTCGGTGGTGCCGAAATTCAAGGCGCAGATCGAGGCCGGCGGACCGGTCACGGTCACGCACCAGGACATGGTGCGTTATTTCATGACGATCCGCGAAGCCTGCGATCTCGTCATCACCGCAGCGAGCCACGCGCTGGGGCCGCGCCGCGCCGCGGCATCGGTCTACGTGCTCAACATGGGCCAGCCGATCAGGATCGTCGATCTTGCCGAGCGCATGATCCGGCTGAGCGGTCTCGAGCCGGGCCGCGACGTTGACATCGTCTTTACCGGAATCCGGCCCGGCGAGCGGCTCAACGAAATCCTGTTCGCGCGCGAGGAGCCCTGCGTCGATATCGGCATCCTCGGCGTGGTCGCGGCGACGCCGGTCTGCCCGCCGATCGAGGCGGTCGGCGGCTGGCTCGACAAACTCAAGCACGGCCTCGCGGACAGCGAGCGCGCGGCAATCGACGGCGTGCTGCACGAAGCGGTGCCGGATTTCCGCAGTGAGGTGCGGTAACCGATCAGCGCGCCATAGGCACATCAAGCAGGGGCAGGGGGCTAATGACAAAGGCAGTTCTCGGCATCATCGGCGGCTCGGGCATCTACGATCTGCCCGGACTGGAGAAGGTTCGCAGCGTCCGCCTCAAGAGCCCGTGGGGCGAGCCGTCGGCGGCGCTGCGCGTCGGCGAGATCGCCGGTCTGCCGGTCGTGTTCCTGTCGCGTCACGACCAGGGTCACCGCCTGTCGCCTTCGGACATCAACTACCGGGCCAATATCGACGTGCTCAAGCGCGCCGGCGTCACCGACCTGGTTTCGCTGTCGGCGTGCGGCTCGTTCAAGGAAGAGCTGCCGCCCGGCACCTTCGTGCTGGTCGATCAATTCGTCGACCGCACCCACAAGCGCGAGAGCTCGTTCTTCGGCAAGGGTTGCGTCGCCCACGTGTCGATGGCGCATCCGGTGTCGCCGCGGCTGCGCATCCATCTCGCCGAGGCGGCGATGGCGGAAGGCATCAATGTGGTGCGCGACGGCACCTATGTGTGCATCGAAGGGCCGCAATTCTCCAGTCTTGCCGAGAGTTTGACTTACAAGAATCTCGGCTATGCGGTGATCGGCATGACCAACATGCCCGAGGCCAAGCTGGCGCGCGAAGCCGAGATTGCCTATGCGACCGTCGCCATGGTGACGGACTTCGACTGCTGGCATCCCGATCATGATGCCGTCACCGTGCAGGACATCATCAAGGTGCTGGTCGCCAATGCCGACAAGGCCAAGCATTTGGTGGCGCGGCTGGCGCGCGATTTTCCCCGCGAGCACGAGCCGTGCCCGATCGGCTCGGATCGAGCGCTCGACAACGCGCTGATCACGGCGCCGCAAGCGCGTGATCCGAAGCTTCTGAAAAAGCTCGATGCCGTGGCGGGCCGGATTCTCAACGCCACGCCGCGGTCGCCATCGCGGCGAGTTGCAAAAGGCGGCGCTCGCCACAGAGCATAGCCTAAAGCGCGTGATCAGAGAAGCCGTTGCGATCGGCGCGGGACGCGATTGAAGTTTGCGAGTTTTGCGCCCTTCAATAAATCGGCCGCTGCAGCGTCGGCGCAGGCCACGTCGGTTGCTGCGGAACAGGCGCCGGCGGTGGCGCCGTGACGGCACCGGTCGCTGGGTCGAGCGGCCAGTATTGCTGAGCGCCGCATCGATCGGTGACCACCCCGTAGCGCGAATTAACGACGGCGCCGCTGGCCATGAAAAACACGTAAGTGCGCCGCTGCCCGCGCTCGAAATAGCGCACGCAGGTCAGCCAATTCCAGCCGGTTGCGGCGTGCACCCAGCGCGGTGTCGAAATCTCGAAATTGCTGTAGCCCGGATAGTCCTTGAAGGTTCTCAGAGCATTGCCGGCGAGCACGCCATAATTGGCCGGTGCGGCTGCCGGGACGGCGTTTTCCGAAAGCGGTAGCGCGCTGCAGGCGGCAAGTAGCATGGCTGCCGTGACCAGTGCCGCGCCCTGCCACGTTGTCGCCTTCATCCTCGCATTGTCTCGCATTTGGTAGAAGGGGAAAAGGCGGTCGCAAAGCGCTGCCTTGGCGCATTTGTCTAGACCAGCTGCCTGCCATCGGAGCCTTGCTCGGCAGACGGCAGTCTATGTATAGCTGTTAAGTTTTCTGCGCTAGGCGGGCGATGCTGGGGGATCCATGCTGATGCGGTGGGGCAAGCATGTCGGGGTTTTGTGCCGGCTCGTGCCGGTCGCTACGGTGCTAGCGCTAGGCCTCCTTACTGCAGCCTGCTTTCAGCCGCTCTATGGCAGTCATCCGCTCGGCGCGAGCGACTCGGTTCGCGACAAGATGGCCGCGGTCGAGGTTGCGCAAATCGTGGCCAAAAACGGGACGCCGGAGGCCCGGCTGGCCGTGGCGCTGCGCAACGCGCTGATGTTCGATCTCAACAACGGTGCGGCGCCG
>JASHSE010000344.1 GCA_030036975.1 Xanthobacteraceae bacterium
CGCGCCTTTCGCGCCGCGCGAGCGCCGTGGTGCGCGCGCCTGCATATACCGGACCTCGGCGGCAATCCAGCGCCGGCATTGCGACACTCGCGGTCTTTTGCCGATGATTATTAGCAACTGGCGTAGGCCCGCGGCGTAATCCTGCAAATTTCAGCAGCGCGGAATGGCGGAGAGGGAGGGATTCGAACCCCCGATACGGTTGCCCGTATGCCGCATTTCGAGTGCGGTGCATTCAACCACTCTGCCACCTCTCCGGAGCGAAAATCTCTGGCGGCGAGTCGTCGCGGCGACGTATTTAGCGGTCGTCCGGCCGCCAAACAAGGGCGCGCGCCGGCGCCGCCGCGGTGGCGCCGGCAGCGGCCGTCCTACAGCTCCCAGCCGACCTTGCGATCGAGCGAGTAGGGGCCGCCGCCGCGCAACGCAATGGCGAAGCTCACCAGGCCCCAGAGCAGCACGTATTCGTAGCCGCGGTGCAGCCAGGCAAAGCCGTTGTGCCAATAGAGCACGGTGATGACGAGCATTTCGATGGCCGCCGTGGCGGCGAAGAATCGGGTGAACAGACCGAGAATGAGCGCGACGCCGGCCGCGGTTTCGTTGATCGTCGAGATCCAATACCAGAACGCCGGTGGGGTGAAGCCCTGATCGGCAAAGCCCTTCAGCAGCGCGGGCGCCGGGCCGATCATGAGCTTGTGGGAGCCGTGCACCAGGAGGTTCCAGCCGACGGCGAGGCGAACGATCAGCCACGACAGCGGAACGACGGCCTCGTAGAACGGCTGCAGCGACGGTAGCAGCAATTTTGGCTTAGCTTCGACCTCGACCATCGGTTTCGTCCCTGATATCTCCCGGAAGCTTAAGTCAGGTTGCGCGCCGTGGCTAGCGGAGAGGCGCATCGCGCGACAAAAGCCTGTCAGCACGTTGCGGCACGATCAGAGAAAGCCGTCGATCGCGCCATGCGCTCAGGTTTGGGTGTCCTTGCGTCGCGCATTGTTGCTGCGGCGGCCGCGGCGCGTCATACTGCCCGGCGCAGCGCAATCGAGGCCAAGCAGGGCCGGAGAGTCGTCGAATGGCGGAATGGTTCGTGGCCAAGGCGGCCGAGTTGCCGGAGGGCGACCGCCGCATCGTTGTTGCCGGCAAGGACGAGGTCGGCGTGTTCCATCACGGCGGCGCCTATTACGCCTACAGCAATTACTGCGTCCATTCCGGCGGCCCGGCCTGCGAGGGCATTTTGATCAACAAGGTTGTCGATTTGATCGACGCCGACCGCACCTATCAGGGCCAAACGTTCTCCGACGAGGTGCATTTCGTCTGCCCGTGGCACGGCTACGAATACGAGCTCGCCACCGGCCGCTGCGTCGGCGACCGCCGGCTGAAGCTGAAGAAATACCAGGTCGTGCGCCGCGGCGACGACATTTACGTCGTGACCTGAAAGGGAGAGCGCCAAAGGGAGAGTGCCATGGATACGGTGCCGAGCGAGGTCCGCAAGCTCAATTTCGACGATTACTCCACGGCCAAGCATCTCGAGCACGCCGCCGCGCAGGCGTACGCCCGAAACTTCCAGGACTTTCTGATCGTCGACGTCGATGCGCATCATTACGAGAACGAATCCTACAAGGAAGTCTTTGCCTACATCGAAAGCCCGGTGATCCGCCACGACGTGATCGACTCCGCGCAGCGCCCCGGCCGCTCGGCAATGATCAACGCGTCGGTCGGCAACCAGAATCTCGGCGGCCGCATCACCCGCGCCAACCTGCGCCGGCTGCAGAAGGTGCCGGCCGACGGCCGCCATCGCGACATCGCCATGACCTTGGAATGGATGGACGCGATGGGCGTCGATTACGCCTGCATGTTCCCGACCCCGATGCTGTTCCTCGGGCTCCATCCGCAGGTCGAGATCGAAGTCGCGCTGTGCCGGGCCTATAACCGCTGGCTGTGCGAGCGCATTCTCGCGGTCGAGCCGCGGCTCGTCTCCATGCTCTACATCCCGTTCAACGATCCGGAGGCCGCCTACAAGACGGTGAAGGATTTCGGCGACTGCAAGGGCGTGGTTGGCTTCATGGTGACGTCGCCGCGCTATCGGCCGGTGCACGACAACGCCTACATGAAGACCTACGCGCTGCTGGAGGAGATGGGCAAGCCGATCTCGTTCCACGCCGCCTATTCGTGGGAAGATCGCGCGTTGCAGATGACCAACCGCTTCATCTCGGTGCATTCGCTCGGCTTCATGTGGTTCAACATGATCCACATGACCAACTGGGTGGTGAACGGCCTGCCGGAGCGCTTTCCCAAGCTGAAAGTGCTGTGGATCGAGAGCGGCCTGACCTGGGCCTACTCGCTGATGCAGCGGCTCGACCACTCCTACATGATGCGCACCTCGGACTGCCCGTCGCTCAGGCGCAAGCCGAGCGAATACATGCGCGAAATGTATTTCTCGTCGCAGCCGATGGAGAAGCCGGACGACCCGTCGATTCTCGAAGCCACCTTCAAGATGATCAACGCCGAGACGCAGCTGCTCTGGTCGTCCGACTACCCGCACTGGGACTTCGACCTGCCCGGCGTGATCTACGACCTGCCGTTCCTCAGCGAAAAGGCCAAACGCAACATTCTGGGCGCCAACGCCGCCCGCGTGTTTGGGCTGGACACCAAGGTTGTGAAGCGGATTCCGTAATATCGTAGCCCGGATGGAGCGCAGCGAGAGCCGGTAGCGTCAGGAGAGCAGGAAAGGAGGATGATCCTCAAACGAGCTGAACCTTTCGCAGCGTCTACGCGCTTTTCCGCACCCACACACGATTGTCGTGGAACGCAGCGCCGCCGAATGGGGCGACGGCATCGGCGCCGGTCAGCGTATTGATGCCGCGGCCGTCGGCGTAGGCGGAATTGGGCCACAGCGATTCGGCGATCAATACGCCGAGGCAAACGCCGTCGAACAGCTTGGCGTGGAGCGCGACTTCGCCGCGCCGGTTGCCGAGCGTCACCCGGTCGCCGTTGGCGATGCCAAGCCGTGCAGCATCGGCGGGATGGATCATCACCTCCGGCCGCCGCTCGCCGCTGAGCGAAGTCGGCGTCTCGGTGAAGGTCGAATTGAGAAAGCCGCGCGACGGCGAGGTGGCGAGCCGGAACGGATGCTCGGCGTCGGCCTCCTCGATCACCGCCCAATGGTCCGGCAGCGCCGGAATCGGCGCCGGCCGCGGAACGTTGCGGTGCCAGCGGCCGAACGGCACGTTCGACCAGTCCGGCTTGAAGCGGAATTTGCCGTCCGGATAGGCAAAGCCGTCGAGATAGTGCGCGGTGGCGAAATCAGGCTGGCAATCGATCCAGCGGCTGGCCTCGATGTCGGCGAGCGTACCCCAGCCGGATTTTTGCAGGGTGGCGTCGATCAGCTGCCGCGCCGTCATGGCGAAGCCAGGATGCGCGGCGCCGAGTTTTTGCGCCAGCGCGCAGATCACCTCGTGATTGGAGCGGCACTCGCCGGGCGGCGCGATCAATTTCGGGCCAAGCAGAATGTACTGGCTGCCGCCCGCGGTGTAAAAATCGTCGTGCTCCAGAAACATGGTGGCGGGCAGCACGACGTCGGCCATCTTCGCCGTGTCGGTCATGAACTGCTCGTGCACGCAGACGAACAGATCATCGCGGGCAAAACCGCGCTTGACCTTCTCCTGCTCGGGCGCCACCGCGACCGGATTGGTGTTTTGGATGAGGAGCGCGGTGACTGGTCCGCCGCCCTGCAGCGCCTCCTCGTCGCCGGTCAGGATCGGGCCGATGCGCGACTGGTCGAGCATGCGGATTGCCGGATCGCGCACGTCACTGCCTTCGATCAAGCTCTTGTCGAGATGAAAGATGCCGCTGTTGTTGTGAAACGCTCCGCCGCCTTCGTAGCGCCAAGCGCCGGTGACCGCGGCGATGCAGCTTGCCGCGTGCATGTTGAAGGCGCCGTTGCGCGAGCGCGAAAAGCCATAGCCGAGCCGGAAATAGGCGCGCTTGGTGTCGCCGGCGAGCCGCGCAAACTCTTCGATCGTCTCCGCCGGGCAGCCGGTGATGCGCGACGCCCAGGCCGGATCGCGCGTGCGCAGATGCGCGGCAAGCTCGCGCGGCGCGTCGGTGTAGCGGTGGAGATAGTCCCAATCCGCCTTGCCGTCGCGGAACAGGCAATGCATCACCGCGCAGGCCAGCGCGCCGTCGGTGCCGGGCCGAATCAGCACCGGCAGATCGGCCTGCTGCATGGTGGCGTTCATGTAGACGTCGACCACGACGATCTTGGCGCCGCGTTCCTTGCGGGCGCGCGTCGCGTGGGTCATGACGTTGACTTGCGTGTTGGCGGCGTTGGTGCCCCAGATCACCACGAGATCGGACTTCGCCATCTCGCGCGGATCGGTGCCGGCGAGTTTTCCAGTGCCGGCGATGAAGCCGGTCCACGCCGGATTGACGCAGATGGTGGAGAAAAAGCCGGAATACTTTTTGGCGTGGCGCAGCCGGTTGATGCCGTCGCGCATCACGTGGCCCATGGTGCCGGCGTAATAGTACGGCCACACCGCCGCGGAGCCGTGTTTTTGTTCGGCGCGGACGAACGCTTCGGCGACGAGATCGAGTGCGTCGTCCCATGAGATCGGCGCGAACTCTTTGGAGCCCTTGGCGCCGACGCGCCGCAGCGGTTCCCGGAGCCGGTCGGGATGATGCACGCGCTCGGCATAGCGTGCGACCTTGGCGCAGATCACGCCCGCGGTGTAGCGATTGTCCGCGGCGCCGCGGATCCGGCCGATGGTGTGGGCATCGAACACTTCGACCTCGAGCGCGCAGGTCGACGGACAATCGTGCGGACAGGCCGAGGCGGCGATCCGTTGCGGGCGGACGGCTTGGTTCATGGCCGCAAGCCTATCAGCGTCAGGCGGATTAGCGAAGCCTAATCCAGTCTTGTCCCTGATGGGGTGGGCCGCGTGTTCCGCTCGTCCCGGCGCAAGCGGACCCAGGTCTCTTTCTGCTGGATTCCCGCTTGCGCGGGAATGAGCGGATTTAGTCGAGCCCGCCTATAGCCGCGCCCGCAGGCGCTGTGCGGCGTCCACCATGACACGGAGCTTCTCGTGGGCCAGCGCACGGCTGATGGTCATGAGCCCGCAATCGGGCGCGAGCCACACCTGCCGCGGATCGAGCCGTTCGAGGGCCGCGGCGACGCGGCGCTCGATGGCTTCGACCGTGGGCGCGGGCGAATCGCCCGGATCGATGCAGCCGAACACGACGATGCGGTCGCCGCAGATTTGCAGCACTTTTGGATCAAAGGCGCTGCGGCCGAATTCGACGGTGAAGCCGCCGATGCGCGTCTCCATCAACAGCGGCAGCAAGCGTTCATATTCATACTGATGCTGCAGCGCGCCGCCGCCCGGGTAGCCGTAGCACAGATGCACGATGGTCGGCACAATGATGCCGTCGAGGCAGCGGTCGAGCGCGCTTGAGCCATAGGCGCGCACCTTGTCGTGGTAGCGGGTCATTGCCGGCTCATCGATCTGCAACACGTCGGCGCCGGCAGCTTGCAGATCGCGCAGCTCGCCGTTGACAGCGGCGGCGACGTCGAAGGCGAATTCCTCTTCGTCGTCATAAAATTCATTGAACGAACTGTCGATCACCGTCATCGGTCAAGGCACCGCCACTTTGATCGGACGTTTGGTGTGCGATTTGGCGGCGCGCAGATCGTCAACCGCAGCCGGCGCGCGGCTGGCGATCTTTCCAATGATGCGCGGCACCACGCGATTAGCCTCGCGATTGCGGTAAACCTTCTTGGGGACGAGGCTCTCGGTGTCGACGCCGTCCCATTGTCCGGCGACATGGAAGATGAAGTTTGTCCGCCGCATCTCGCCATCGGTGAGAATGTCGAGCCCGAGCTGTTCCTGCTCGCGAATGACGAGCGCCATGGCGTCATCCATGGCCTCTTTCAGCGCGTCGCCTTCGAGACGGAACGTCAGTTGGTTGCGTTTGGTATGGGCAAGCCAGGTTGGGCGCGGAAAGCTGCCGACGCTTGTCGTTGTCAATGGACCGAATGGCATCGCATCAATCCAAATCCGCAATTGCGGCGTGGATGCGCAAAAGCTCGGGGATGGTGCGTGGGTCGCGGCGGCCGAAGCCGCACTCTGTCGCTACGGAAAAGTTCTCTACGTATTTTTTCGCCGTGGCTAGGCGCTGCTGGCTGCCTTCGACGCCATCGGTGTAGTGCACAAGGCCGAGGCAGAGCTTGGTTTCAGGCGGCAACGCCAGCCGCCGTAGCGGGGCGAAATAGGCGTCATCGCTGCGATTGCGCGGCACTGGCATATGAATGAGCTGTATCGGCCGCTTGATCTCGCGCGCCAATCGGTTGGCGAATTCGACCATATCGCTCATGTCGGTCGGTTCGACGACGTGCTTGTGGTTCGAATCGCCGTAGCAAAGATGGTAGAGCAAATCGACATCCCTCGGCACGTGATTGCCGAGATCGGCGACGATGC
>JASHSE010000345.1 GCA_030036975.1 Xanthobacteraceae bacterium
GACAGGAGCCGCTTGTTGCGGATCGTTTGCGCCTGGGTATGCGCCAGCGCAACATGGCGACGCTGCCGTTCGTAACGGTCGAGCACATCCTCGCCCGCCTCGCCGCGCGCCATGGCGATCAGCTTGTCGGCCAGATTGAAGGCGTCGTGCACGCCGCTGTTCATCCCCATGGCGCCGATCGGGCTGTTCACGTGCGCGGCGTCGCCCGCCAGGACAGCGCGGCCGACCCGGAATTTTTTCGCCACGCGCTGGTGCACGACGTAGAGATTGCAGCCGGCGATGTCGAACGGCTTTCCGGTCGGCAAAAATTTTTGCAGCCGCGCCTGCAGGGCTTCGGGCCGCAGCAGCGCCGCCGCAGCGACCTTCGGGTCGGTGGGAAAGTGCACGCGCCAGCGGTCCGGCGGGCCTTTCCAGTGAAACAGATTCGACCATTCGGCCGGATCGGAAATGTAATTGCGCTCGGCGTAACCGTGCTTTCTGAAATCGTAGGCGACTTCGATGTTGAGCGTACGGTCGTCGTAGGTAAAGCCCTCGAAGGCGATGCCGAGCTCCTTGCGCACGATGCTGCGCGCGCCTTCGGCACCGACGATGTAGCGGCTTGCGATCGCTTCGTTTTTTCCGTCAGCGTTTATCACGTTCGCGACGACGCCGTCGGCGTCCTGCGCGAACGACACGAATTCGGTCGAAAGGCGCAGATCGATATTCGGCTCGGCCTTCGCCATCTTGAGCGCTTCTTCGACGATCTTGATGCGCTCGCACTGCAGCACGTAGGGAAAGCGTGTATCGCCCTTCAGATGCGCATGATCGAAGGCGGCGATCAGCTTGGCTTCATGCCGGTCCCAATAGTGAAACACCGGCGCGACGATGCCGCGCGGCTCGAGTTTTTCATAGAGCCCGATGCGGTCGTACATTTCCAAGGTCGCCGGATGATTGGTCCCGGCACGCGGCACCTGTTCGAGAAAATTATCATCACCCAGCACCTCGATAAGGCAGACTTTTAGGCCGGCTTGCGCGAGCGCGAGCGACAGACAGAGACCAACCGGTCCAGAGCCGATGACGACAATGCGATCAGGGTAGGTGGGCATACAATGCTTCGCCCGTCGCTCCTCCTCCCGTCATGCCGGGCTTGACCCGGGCATCCATGCGGCCTCACCGCTGAATGGATTGCCGGGTCAAGCCCGGCAATGACGACGTAGAGCAAAGCGCTTACGCCTTGGCGACCACCTCTTTGGTCGCGCCGGCCCAGCCGGTATGGGTGAGGTCGAACACCACGCCGTTCGGATCGCGATATTTTGCCTCGTAGAACGAATTGGGCGAAGTCGGCCGGCCGGCGAGATAACAACCGCCCGCCCGGGTGACCTTCTGCTCCGCTTCGTCGAGATCGTCGACCCACATGCCGAAATGGTAGAGGCCCGGCTTCTCGTCGCCTTCGATCTTCAACAGCGCCACGTTGACGACGCCGTCCGACATGTAGACGCCGCGGCGCGCTTTGCCGGCGCGCGTCATGCCGAACGCCTCTTCGAAGAATCTCGCCGCCTTCTCGGGATCAGGAACGATGATGGCGATATGGCGCAGGCGCGAAGCCATGGGCGATCTCCGTCAGTTTCTTGCATGGGGTGGCGCACCTTAACGAGGGATGCGATATTTGCAAAGCTTAGCCGTCATTCCGGGGCCGAGCGAAGCGAGGAACCCGGAATCCATAACCACCAAAAGTCCGGACACACCACCGCGCAAAATACGCTAAGGTTCGTGATTATGGATTCCGGGTTCGGCCCTCTGGGCCGCCCCGGAATGACGGGAGTGATCAAGCGTGCACTCGCCTATTGAGACCTCGTGGCCGGACGCGGTTTACGCGCAGTTGCGGCGCGTTGGTATCCGCCAGGTCGGCTACGTGCCTGACGCCGGCCATAGCCGGCTGATCGCACTTTGCCAGGCGGATCCGGACATCGCCGACGTGGTGCTGACCACCGAGGAGGAAGGCGTCGGCCTTGTCGCCGGCGCCGCGCTCGGCGGCCAGCGCGCGGCGCTCTTGATGCAGTCGAGCGGCGTCGGCAATTGCATCAACATGTTTTCGCTGTTGCGCAATTGCGGCTTTGCCTGCGTGCTCTTGGTGACCATGCGCGGCGAGTTCGGCGAATTCAATCAATGGCAGGTGCCGATGGGCTCGATCACCGCCGACGTGCTGCGGCTCTCCGGCTTTCTGACCTACCGCATCGACAATGCCGCGGACGTCGACGAGATCGTCGGCGCCGGCTGCGACATGGCGTTCGACGGCAATCTGCAGATCGCGTTTCTGTTGTCGCAGCGCCTGATCGGCCGCAAGCAGTGGACGCGGTGAGGACCAAACCATGCTCGACCGGCGCGACTTTGTGCGGCGTCTGCTGATCGATCGCGGCGACCTGCTCGTCGTCAGCGGCCTGGGCTCGGCAACGTATGATGTGGCCGCGGCCGGCGATCATCCGCTGACCTTTTATCTATGGGGCGCGATGGGCGGCACCGCGATGATCGGCCTCGGCCTCGCGCTGGCGCGGCCGCAAAACCGCGTTGCCGTGCTCACCGGCGACGGCGACATGCTGATGGGCATCGGCAGCCTGGCCACCATCGGGGTGAAGCAGCCCAAAAATCTCGCCATCGTCGTGCTCGACAATGCCCACTATGGCGAGACCGGCATGCAGCCGAGCCACACCAAATCGGGCATCGATCTTCCCGCCGTGGCGCTCGCCTGCCGTTTCAAACAGGCGCGCGGAATTTCGCGCATCGATGAAGCCGCAGAGGTCCGCACGCTGTTGCACAAGGGCGAAGGCCCGATCCTCATCAACGCCCGCATCAAAGAAGACGACGTGCCCCGCGTGCTGCCGCTGCGCGACGGCCATGCGATCAAACAGCGGTTTGTAGACACGTTGAACTCAGCTTGATCGAACCCGCCATGACGTCGCTCGCGTTCATGCTGCGAGCTTCATCGCCTCGATGATTACCGCATAGGCGGCGCTGGGCAAATTCGCTCCGCTTACCAGTCGTCTATTCGCATATTTTCGTTATAGCCCAAGCTGCCGCCGCCGCTGTCTGCCGGATTTTCCGAGAACAAGGGTGGGGCGCCGGAGCTGTGCAGACTGCCGGGACCAGCGAGGTATCTGTCGTAATAATGATAACGCGCTTGCGCGGCCGCAACGAGGGTGGAACTCAAAACAATGGCGACAGCGAGCGCCAGCTTGGCCTTGATCATGACTTTCGGTCCTTGGTAGATCGACGCCGTTAACAAACGACGCCAAACGGCCCTGGTTGTTCCCGGTGAAAGTCACGGCTCAATAAAAAGAAATTG
>JASHSE010000346.1 GCA_030036975.1 Xanthobacteraceae bacterium
TGCTCGAACACGTCGAGGCCGGCGCCGGCGATTTCCTTGCGTTGCAGCGCGCGCACCAAGGCGGCTTCGTCGACGATGGCGCCGCGCGCGGTGTTGATCAGGAACGCGGTCTTTTTCATCAGCCGCAGCTCGCGCGCGCCGATCTGGTGCCGGGTCTCGGCATTGAGCGGCGAGTGGATCGAGACGAAGTCGGATTCGCGGAGCAACTCCGCAAGCGGCACGAAGGTGAGGCCGGCCTCGCGCTCCTCGCGCTCGGGCTTGCGCCGCGGCGTCCAGTACAGAACGCGCATGGAAAAGCCGTGGCCGCGGCGTGCCACCGCCTTGCCGATCAGGCCGCCGCCGCCGATCAGCCCCAGCGTCTTGCCCCAGACGGAGCTGCCCAAGAGATACGCCGACTGGCTTCCCGGAAATTTGCCGGCGCGCGCCAAACGGTCGCCTTCGAGCATGCGCCTGGCCACGGCGATCATCAGGCCGAAATTCAGGTCCGCGGTCGCCTCGGTGGTGATGGGCGCCGTCACGGTCACCGGGATGCGCCGCTCCGTCGCCGCCGCCACGTCGATATTGGACGGCGTAATCGACTGCGCGGCAATCAGGCGCAGCTTCGGATTCGCCATGATCACGTTGCGGTCGATCTTATCATGCAGCAAACAAAACAAAACGTCGGCCTTGCGCACCTGTGCGATCAGCGTGCGCTGCGGGATGATGCGGCTCGAATCGGCGAACACCGTCACTTGCGCCACGGCGCGCAGGCGTTTGAGCGCGTGCGCGGAAACCGGCTGGGTCACGAAGATGCGCGGGCGTGCCGATTGTTTTGCCTGTTGTGCCATCAGGCGCGCCACCGCACGATGCCGGCGACGCCGTCGACCGCAACCTGGGCGCCGTCGGGAATGTGCGCCGTCGCGTCGAGCACGCCGAGCACCATGGGGATGCCGCGCTCGCGGGCGAGCGACGCGAGATGCGAGGTCGAGCCGCCGAGCTCGGCGACCACGCCGCCGACGCGCGGCAGGATATGCGCCAGTGCCGGTCCGGCCACGCGCGTGACCAAAATGTCGCCGGGCGCGACGCGCGACAGCTCGCATTCGCAATTCACCACCACGGCGCGGCCCGAGCCCCAGCCGATGCCGGCCGGATGGCCGTTGAGCCCGGGATGATCGCGCCAGATTTCGTCGGGCACCGCGGCAGCCTGCACGCGCAACGGCCGCGCCTGAAGAAGCTTGAAGCCGTCATTGTCGCGCGCCCATTCGATTTCGACCGGCATGCCGAGCACGGTTTCGGCCTTGCGCAGCAGGCGGCCGAGCGCGGTCGCCTGGCCGGCGGAGAGGCACGGCGCGCGCGTCAAGTCGTCAGGTACGGCCTGGGCGGCCGTGCCGCCGCCGCCGTGCGCGCAGCTCTCGCGATGATTTTTGCGGCCGGCCTGATTGCTGCGGACAAAACCGTGGCGCGACAGCACGATGCGGTCGGGCACCACCTCGCCCTGGGCGATGGTCGAGCCGAGGCCCCAGGTGGCAGAGATGAGCATGTGGCCTTCCGCGGTCTCGCTCAAGCCGCCGCCGGACGCCTGCGCGGCGACGAGCGGCTGCACCAGCACCGCCATCGCGGTGCCGGACGGATCGAGGCCGTGCTGCGCCATCGAACGGCGTGCATTGGTGGTCCACAACGCCGCCCAGCAGGCGCGCAACGCGGTGAAAAATTCGCCGTCGTCGGCCAGGCCGAGAAAACTTTCGAACTGGCCGGCGAAGCTTGAATCGGTGCGGTCCTCGATCAGCGCGGAGGAGCGCACAGCCGCGGGTTTTTGCTGCTCTGACCACGCCGCCAAAATGGCGGTACGTAAATCGAGCGCAAGCTCGCTCTGATAAAGCGCAAGCCTGATCTCGACCGAGAGCCGACGCTGAATTGTTTGATCGGCGTCCGCATAGGCGTGTACCGCGTCGGCGATGCCGAGATGGTGGATTTGCCGATGATAGGCGGCCGCATTGATGCAAAAGCCTCCCGGCGTCGGCAAGCCGGCCTGCGCCAGCCGCGCCAGATTCGCCGCCTTCGGTCCGACGCGCTCGGCGTCGGCCGCGGCCGGATCGCTCAACGGGACAATGAAACGCGGACGCGTCATCTGAATCTCGGCAGTACCAGTTGCGCAGCGTACTCCCTCTCCCCGGAGGGGAGAGGGTTGGAGTGAGGGGGCTCGGATGCTGCAGCCTTTTTCTGAAGCATCCGAACCCCCTCACCCTCGCTCGCTGCGTTCGCTCGACCTCTCCCCTCTGGGGAGAGGTGAAGAACATGCAGCGCTCGCCACGCTATTTCACGTGATCGCCGTAGCCGGGCAGCGGATCGACCACGGTGATCTGCTTGACCGGAAAGTTGGAGACGATCTCGATGCCCTTCTTGTGCACGATCAGCATTTCCTCGATGCGCACGCCGTAACGGAATTTCTTGCCGTGCTGGGTCTCGAGCGCGAACGTCATGCCTTCCTGGATCTCGATCGGATGGTCGAGCGACCAGATGCGCGAGATCACCGGCGGATCGTATTGCGCGAGCCCGAGGCCGTGACCCCACAGATTGGCGGCGGCCTGGTCCTCGTCCTCATAGCCCCAGGTCGTCATCGCCGACGGCCATTTCTCCGCAATGTCGCGCGTCGTGGCGCCGACCTTCACGGCGCCGATCGAATCGTAGAGCCATTTCAGTGCGATGTCGTAGGTCTCTTTCTGCTCGCGGGTCGGTTCCTTGCCGACGCAATAGGTCCGGTAATAGCAGGACTTGTAGCCATTCCAGGTCAGCGCCGCCAAATCCATGAACACGATGTCGCCGGGCTGGATGATACGGTCGGAAAAATTGCGCCAGTTCGGCCAGGTGTTCGGCCCCGACGACACGATGACGTCCTCGACGTCCTCCATGCCGGGAATGGCGTAGAGGTACTGCATCAGGTGCGCGGTCACTTGGTTCTCGGTGATGCCGGGCCGCAAAAATTTCATGCACTCCCAGTGCGTGGCGTCGCCGATGGCGCCGACGATGCGGAAGCATTCCTGCTCGTCCGGGCTTTTCACGGCGCGCGCCTCCATCATCGGCGTCATGCCGTCGGTCCAGTTGATTTTTTCTTCCTTGAAAATGTTCAACATGTTGATGTCGATAAAGTCACAGCCGAGTTTTTCGCCGGCGACGCCGTTGTCCGTCATCGCCTGCTTCACCGCCTTGGTGAATTTTTTCACCTGCTGGGTGGCGGCGGGCCCGGCGGCGCCTTTGATCCAGGCGAACGAATGGCGCACGTTCTCCTTCGGAATCCACGGCGAGTGCCGCTCGATCTGAAAGCCGATATCGCCCTGCTCGAACAGGACAGGGCGGCCGTCGCCGCACAGCATGGCATAGCGCAGGCCGGGCTTGAGCCGGTTCCAGCCGGGGGTCAGCGTGCCGGTGATGTAGCGCACGTTCTCGTCGTACATGCACAGGAGTGCGCCGAGCTTGTGCTTCTTCATCATCGCCCGGGCCCGCTCAATGCGGTATTCGCGCAGCCGTTCCCAGTTGACGCGCTGCTGCCAGTCCAGGCCGACGGTGCCGAAATTGGCCGTTCCCATGAAAGCCTCCCCACTCCCCGATTGACGCCCAACCTCTGTCCGAAAATCCGCGGCGGTGCAAGGCAGTCGGACACCGCGTCGCGCCGGCGTTGGATCAATCCAACCGCTCGTGCCCGCGAAAGCGGAGACCCAGCTTTTCGCAGCTTCTGGATTCCCGCTTTCGCGGGAATGAGCGGAATTTTGCATGAGGCGGCGATTTGCAGCATCGCCGCGACACATTAGGCTCATTCATGCGGCAAGCGACCCCGGTTGCGGGACGGTGCGGTCTGGGCGATCATGACCGCTGTCTGCAAGGCGAAATTCGCCGCACGCAAGAAAACCGGATCGTCCGCATGGCCGGCTATATCGAGGGCCGCAACGTCAGCCTGACCTTTCGGCCGCCGAACCGCGCGCCGGTACGGGCGCTCGGCGGCTTCGACATCGCGGTCGAGGAGGGCGAGTTTCTGTCGATCGTCGGTCCGTCGGGCTGCGGCAAGAGCACGTTCCTCAACGTGGTGCTCGGGCTGACCAAGCTGGATTCCGGCGAGGTGTTGATGCACGGCAAGCCGATCGGCGGACCGGGCAGCGACCGCGCCATGGTGTTTCAGGAATTCGGCCTTTTGCCGTGGCGCACCGTGCAGCACAACATCGAGCTTGGCCTCGAGCTGAAGAAGGTGCCCGCTGAAAAACGCCGCGCCACGGCCGAGCGGCTGGTCGTGCTGGTCGGGCTCGCCGGCTTCGAGCAGCATTACCCGCATGAACTCTCCGGCGGCATGAAGCAGCGCGTCGGCCTCGCACGGGCGTTGGCGACCGATCCCGACGTTTTGTTGATGGACGAGCCGTTCGCCGCGCTCGATGCGCAGACCCGCGACCTGATGCAGGCCGAGCTGTTGCGCATCTGGCGCGAAGCGCGCAAGACCGTGCTGTTCGTCACTCACCAGATCGACGAGGCCATCTATCTCTCCGACCGCGTCGTGGTGATGAGCAAGCGCCCCGGACGGGCAAAGAAGATATTCGCCATCGGTCTGCCGCGGCCGCGCGAATACGAGATGCGGGTGACGCCGCAATTCAACGATCTCAAGCTCGAGATCTGGAACACGCTCAAGGACGAGATCGTGGCGTGATGGCTGAACAAGCAATTGTTCGCCCGACGTTTGCGGTGCGCTACCGCAAAATTCTGCTCGGCGGCTTCGCCGTGATTTTGTTCTTCGCCGCCTGGCAGGCGATTTTTCTGTTCGTGCCGTTCAATCCGCTGTTCATCTCCAAGCCGAGCCTGATCGCCGCCGGTCTGGTCGATCTGGTCGACAGCGGCGATCTGTTTCACGATCTCGCGGTCTCGGCGGTGCCGTTCTTCATCGGGCTCGCCGCCGCCGTCATCGTCGGCGTGCCGCTCGGCATCGTCATGGGCTGGCGGCCGCGCGTCGGCTACGCGCTCGATCCGCTGATGACGGTGTTCTATGCGAGCCCGCTGGTGGCGCTGGCGCCGCTCCTGGTGATCTTCTTCGGCGTCGGCGTGTCCGGCAAGGCCGTCATCGTTTTCGTGCTGTCGGTGTTTCCCTTCATCTTCAACGCCCATGCGGGCGTGCGCGCGGTCGACCGGCTCTTGATCAACGTGGTGCGCTCGCTTGGCGGCGGCGAATGGGACCTCTATCGCAAGGTGATCTTTCCGAGCGTGCTGCCCTATATCGTGGCCGGCTCGCGGATCGCGGTCGGCCGGGCGCTGATCGCGGTTCTGGTCGGCGAGTTCTTCGCCGCCTCGGAAGGGATCGGCTACGCCATCTCGCGGTTCGGCGACATTTTCGCGCTCGACCGCATGTTCGGCTGCATCCTCGTGGTGATGGCGATCGCGGTGGTGCTGACCGAAGGCATCCGCTGGGCCGAACGCGCCGCGTTCCCGTGGCGGGCCGGACAATAGGAGCTTTCGGCGAACACCATGGCTGAGACGCAAACCCTCGATGCTCGCGTCGCCGCGCTCGGCGGCGCCGGCGCTGCGCCGCGCCGCAGCCTGTGGCGGCGCATCGAGCCGGCCGCATGGGGCGCCGGCAGCTTCGTCGTGCTGCTGCTGGTTTGGCAGTTCGTGCCGTATTTCGTGCCGCTCAAGCCCGGCACGCGGCTGTTCTTCACGGTGCCGAGCCGCGTCGCCGCTACGCTGTGGCAGATGATCGTCTCCGGCTCGCTGTGGGCGCCGCTCGGGGTGAGCGCCACGGCCTTCGCCACCGGGCTCGCCATCGCCATTGTGGTGGGTTTACCGCTCGGCATCCTGATCGGCCGTTCCAGCCTGCTCAACGCCATGTTCGATCCGTTCATCACCGCGTTCAACGCCACGCCGCGGCTGGTGTTTCTGCCGCTGTTGATGCTGTGGCTCGGCATCGGGCTGTGGTCGAAGGTCGCCATCGTGTTTATCGGCGCCTTGTTTCCTCTGCTCATCAACACCTACGAAGGCGTGCGCGCCGCCGACAAGCTTCTGATCAACGTGGTGCGCTCGTTCGGCGCCAACGAATGGGACATCGCGCGGCTGGTCGTGGTGCCGAACGCGTTGCCGTTCATCGTGGTCGGACTGCGCCTCGCAATCGGCCGCGCCGTGCTCGGCGTCGTTGTGTCGGAGTTCTTCGGCTCGCAGGAAGGGCTCGGCGTGGTGATGGTGCGCGCCGCCAGCGGCTTTCAGGTCGACGTCGTGTTCGCCGGGTTGATCGTGTTCGCCGGGCTGTCGCTCCTGATGACCGGCCTGGTCAAGCTCCTTGAAGACCGCATGACGCGCTGGCGCCCAGGGCACGTCAACGCGCAGTAGTTTGTCGAGCTAACAGACTTTTCGAGCTAACAGGCTTTTCGATCTGACAGACTTTGCTTGAACTGATATTCCTCACCCTGAGGCGCTCGGCGCGAAGCGCCGAGTCTCGAAGGGCGAGGCCGCGGCGCTTCGGCCTGCATCCTTCGAGGGCCGCTTCGCGGCCGCCTCAGGATGAGGTGAACAATCAATCAATCCGCCTTGGTCGGCGCGGCGAGGTTGGTGGGCACGTAGCCCATGTCCTTCAAGGTCGAGTCGAGCAGATTGCGGGCGAGGAACGATTCCGAATCTGGCAGTGGCTTGTCGGCTGGCCATTGCCGCGCCGCGATCATGGTCTGCCGGCGCGATTCCAGAATCTCCCGGAACAGATCCTTCGGCACTTCGGCGCCGAACGAATCGTGCAGCTGATCCCAGATCAGGCCGGCCTCCTTGTCGTTCTTGATGCTCAGGATATGGTGCTCCATCACCTTGACCGAGCCC
>JASHSE010000347.1 GCA_030036975.1 Xanthobacteraceae bacterium
AACAGCATGGCGAACGCCACCGAAATCGGATTGAAGGCCCCGACCAGAAGCAACCCGAGCGCGGCGGTGGCGGCCAGTCCGATGAAAATCGTGATGATCACCGCGAGCACGATGCGCACCGAGCGCAGCGCCAGCCATAGCACGAGCAGAATGATGGCGGCGGTGATGATGGCGTTGATCCAGACGTCCTGCCGCAAGGTGGCGAACTGCGCGTCGGCGAGCGGGATCGGACCGGTGAGGCGCACAATGGCGCCATATTGGGTGTCGAGATGCGCGGCGGCGGCGGTTTTGCGGATCGCGGCGGCCGCCGCCTGACCGGGCTCGAGCGCCGCGTAATTGAGCACCGGATAGATCGCGATGATGCGGTTGAGGTCCTCACGGCTCGCGGCGCCGTTCACCAGCACCTGCCAGGAGAACGTCGCGTTCTTGCCGGCGAGCACGCCTTCGAGCGTGTCGGCGACGCGGTCGAGCGTCGGCGCCATGGTGTCGAGGGTGAAACGGTGCACGGCGACGCCCTGCAGCCCCATGCCGAGCGCGCGCGACAGCCCGCGCAGCGATTGATCGGACGCCAGCACTCTGATCAGCGGCACCGCCTGGCGCAGCTTGTCGAGCCGCGCCGAAAGCGCGTCCGGCGGCAGATAGAGCAGGCTGTTGCGTGTGAAGAATTCGTCGCCTTCGGGAGCCGACACCGCATGGAACGCATTTGTTTGCGGCTTAAGACGCGCGACCAGCGACGCCGCGGCGGCGCCGGCAAATTCCGGCGTCGGCGCACTGACGACGGCAATGGTGGAATGCACGAGTTGCGGGAAAGCTTCCTCAAATGCGGCCTCGCGCTTGCGCCACGGCAGATCGGGGGAAAGCAGCGCGTTGATGTCAGTGTTGAGAGCAAAGTTCCGCGCCACATAGACGCCGGATACCGCCAGGACGAGCAGGGCTGCCAAGAGGATGAGCCACCTGCGGCGAAGGCAAAAATCGACAATGCTGGCGAAGCTCGCGCTGTTCATGGCGTGCGCAAATGTTTTGCGGCGATAGGCCGCAACCCGCGCGCCGGCCGCGCGCCAGCGGCTGATGGCTCAATCGCGCTGCGGCAATTTGGTTCGCCCCGGGCCGGGTTCCGACGCCCGCAGCCGGGGCTTCGGTAGCGCGGCGGTCGCGCGAATGTGAACCGCAGCCTGGCGTCGCGTCCTCCAATTCGCCGCGATAGGCCGGTCACGTCGCAACCGCGGCTGGGACCGCATTGTCCGCAAGTTCGGCTTCAGTTTGCGTGTTTGACGACTTTGCGGGGCGGCCGTTTCGGGACCCGCCGATGATGAAACGGGCATTGGCGCGCTGGCGCGAGTTATGGCAAGGCGGCCTGCCGCCGCGTTCACCTGCTTCGTTCGTTTTCGCGCTGGGCTGCGTCGGGATCGCGACAATTGTTCGCATGGCGATCGGCGAGATCAGTCCGGCGAGCGCGGTGTTCGCGCCGTACTACTCGGCGACCCTCGTCGCCGCGCTGGTCGGCGGCTGGCGCGCCGGCAGCTTCGCGGCCGTGGCCGGCGCCGTCGCGGCATTCTGGTGTTTTGTGCCGCCGGACTGGACGTCTCACGCCTTCGACCGCGAGTGGATCGTCAGCTATTTTCTGTTCGCCATCTCCTCGCTGGTGATCGTTTGGGCGGCGAAAAGCTATCGCGATCTGCTGTGGCGGCTGCGCGACGAAGAGGCGCGCCGGGAATTGCTCAATCGCGAGCTGGCGCACCGCATCAGGAACACGCTGGCGATCGTCGAATCGGTGATCAGCCGCACGCTGCGTGACCAGCCGGAGCTGCGCACCAAATTGCACGATCGCATCGCGGCGCTCGCCGTGACCAACGATCTGTTGATCAAGGCCGAATGGCGCGGCGCGGGCTTGCGGCAAATTCTCGCCGGTGAATTCGCACCATACGACGTCTCGCGCTTCAAGATCGAGGGCGAGGATTTTGCATGTCCGTCCGAGCTCGCGACCATGCTGGCGCTGATCTTTCACGAGCTGACCACCAACGCCGTCAAATACGGCGCGCTCTCGACTGCGCGGGGCCGCGTCACGCTCTGCTGGACGAGGCACGACGGGCGCGTCGCCTTCGACTGGACGGAGAGCGGCGGACCGCCGCCCAGCCCAAGCGGCCGCGAGGGTTTCGGCACCACGTTGCTGCGCAAAGGCTTGCGCCAGTTCGGCGGCATGGTGGAGATGCGATTTTTGCCGAGCGGGCTCAATTGCCGCTTCTCGCTGGCCATGCCGGACGCGCGGCCTGCCACAGCGATCGACGCAGAAATCGAAGAAGCGCCATGCTCGACGGCTTTGCCAACACGCATCAACAACGCCGCGGTCGGCTAGTGCATGTCCCGACGATGCTGAATCGTCATTGCGAGCGACCCGCCTGCGCTCGCTGAACGAGCTACGGCGCGGCTTGAGTCGCGCCGAAGCGCGCAGCGCGTAGGCGGAAGCGAAGAATCCAGTGCGGCTTGCGCAAGCTTCTGGACTGCTTCGTCGCCGCTTCGGGGCGGCCGGCAACGGCCCGGCCCGACTCAAAATGTCGTCGAGTGACGAGGCCGGATGGCGTGGCAGATGAATGGTGACCAGGACCGCGGCCGGAAAATCCCGGCGGAAGCCTTTGGCAAGGAAAAGCAAAGCTTCAACGCCGCCGGCGGAGGTGCCGATGGCGAGAACGTCGCGATTGGCCATGCCGTGCTCCGCTGCGGCCCTCTGCAGACAACGACCGCAGCGCCATTGCGGTTCCTGCAGCCAGGGCGCGCATGCCGCATCGAATTATTCCGCGGGGGCCGGCGATTGGTTGGCACCAATTGCGCGTTTACGCGTATGCTCAATGATGTCGGGGGGCGGAGCAGCACCGTGGCAGATAACGATAGGGCCGAGCCGGAGGGCAACGACCGCAAGCCGGTCATCGTCGCGATCGGCGCATCGGCCGGCGGCATCTCGGCATTGCAGAGTTTTTTCAGCGCGTTGCCGGAGCACACAGGCGCGGCGTTTGTAGTAGTCGTGCACCTCGATCCGGGTCATCGCAGCGAAATGCCGCAGATCATCGCGGCGCGCACCAAAATGCGGGTGGTGCAGGTCGGCAGCCGCGACCGGCTGCAGGCCGACCATGTCTACGTCATTCCGCCGGACCGCCGACTGCAGATGGTCGACCATCAGATCTCGGCGCTGCAGTTCGACGAGCCGCGCGGTCAGCGCTCGCCGATCGACCTGTTCTTCCGCTCGCTCGCGGAACGGCTCGGCGACGGCTTTGCGTTGATCTTGAGCGGCGCCGGTTCTGACGGCGCCATCGGCGTGCGCGCCGTCAAGGAAGCCGGCGGCATCATCCTGGTGCAGGAACCCGGCGAGGCCGAGTATTCCTCGATGCCGCGCAGTGCCATCGCCACCGGCGTCGCCGACTTCGTCCTGCCGGTGCGCGACCTCGCCAAACACCTGGTCGACCTGATCCGGATCAAGGAAAGCGCCAGCGTCCCGGACATCCACAGCTTCGATGAGGAGCTGTTGCGGCGCATCATCGCTCATCTGCGGGTGCGCACCGGGCACGATTTCTCCAAATACAAGCGCTCGACCGTGCTGCGGCGGATTGCGCGCCGCATGCAGGTCACCCGCGCCGACGACCTGAAGGAATATTACGAGATGATGCGCGAAAGCGCCGACGAAGCCCAGGCGCTGCTCGGCGACCTCTTGATCTCGGTGACGACTTTTTTTCGCGACAGCGAGGCGTTCGCCCAGATCGCCAAGGACGTCATTCCCGGTCTCTTCAAGGACAAAGAGACCGACGAGACCATCCGCATCTGGGTCTCGGGCTGCGCCACCGGCGAAGAGGCTTATTCGTTCGCCATGCTGCTGTTGGAAGAGGCGGCGCGTCATCCGGTCCGGCCGCCGATCCAGGTGTTCGGCTCCGATCTCGATTCCCGCGCGCTCGCTTCGGCGCGCGAGGGCCGCTTTCCGATCGCCATCGAGACCGACGTCAGCGAGGAGCGGCTGCGCCGCTTCTTTGCCCGCGAAGGCGACCACTACCGCGTGCGCCAGGAGGTGCGCGATGTCGTATTGTTCGCGGTGCACGACCTGCTCAAGGATCCGCCGTTCTCGCACGTCGACCTGATTTCCTGCCGCAACGTGCTGATCTATCTCGATCGCGAATTGCAGGAGCAATTGTGCAGCACGTTCCACTACGCGCTTGATCCCGGCGGCTACCTGTTCCTCGGCGCCTCGGAATCGGCGGACAATCCGCCCGGCCTGTTCCGCACCGTCGACCGCACCTCGCGCATCTATCAATCGACCGCGATAGCGGGCGACAAGCCGCGCCTGCTGCCGCGCCTGCTTGGCCCGGTGCGGGTGCGCGAGCAGATGGTTCAACTCGGCCGCCCGGTCAGCCCCACCGTAGCGCTCGGCGAGGCGGCGATGCATCGCCACGCCCTCGAGCAGGTGGCGCCGCCCAGCATGCTGGTCGACGAAATGCAGCGCGTCGTGCATCTGTCGGAGCATGCCGGCCGTTATGTCATGCCGTCGGGCGGCCCCTTGAGCGGCGACGCGGTCGATCTGATGCGTCCCGAACTGCGCTTCGAGCTGCGTTCGGCGCTCACCCGGGTGTTCGAGCAGCAGGCCGCGACCTTGAGCCTGCCGATCCTGGTGCGCTTCAACGGCGCGCCGCATCGGGTGCATTTGTTGGTCAAGCCGGCGCGCCAGAACGGCCCCGCTGCGCCGCGCCACGCCGTGGTGATGTTCATCGAGGGCGAGGCGGTCGACGAGGCTATCGCCGCGCTCGACCAGCAGGCCAAGGATGAAAGCGTGCGGCGGCTGACGCAGGAGCTGGAACTGACACAGACCCGGCTGCGCACGGTGCGCGAAGAATCCGACGCCGCCAACGAGGAACTGCGCGCCGCTAATGAAGAGCTGCAGTCGATCAACGAGGAATACCGCTCGACCTCCGAAGAGCTGGAGACCTCGAAGGAGGAGCTGCAATCGATCAACGAGGAGCTGCAGACCGTCAACAGCGAACTGAAGCTCAAGCTCGAGGCGGTGTCGCGCGCCCACAGCGACTTGCGGAACCTGGTGGCGGCCACCGACATCGGCACGCTGTTTCTGGATTCCAGCCTGCGCATCAAGCGCTTCACCGACCGCATAACCGATCTGTTCAGCATCACGGCCAATGACGAAGGCCGCTCCATCACCGATTTCGCCCATCAGCTCGAATATCAGGATGTGGTGAGGGACGCGCGTACCGTGCTGGTCAATCTGGCGCCGATCCGTCACGAGGTGCGCAGCCGCGCCGGCCGCTGGTACGACATGCGGCTGCGGCCGTACCGCACCGTCGACGACAAGATCGACGGCGTGGTCGTCACCTTCGTCGACATCACCGAGCGCCGCCAGGTCGACGAGGCGTTGCGGGTCAGCGAGGAAAACCTGAGCCAGGGTCAGCGCCTGGTCGAATTGTCGCGCGACCCGATTTTCATCTGGGACTTCGACGACGGCATCGTGCTCTGGAACCGCGGCAGCGAGGAGCTTTACGGCTACTCGAGCGAGGAGGCGATCGGCCAGCGCAAAGACCTGCTGCTCGCCACCCAGGTTCCGGGCTCATCGTTCGCCGAATTGCGCGCCAAGCTGTCCGCTGAGGGAAGCTACAGCGGCGAAGTCAGGCACCGCACCAAGGACGGGCGCGAACTTACGATCGAAACCCGCATCGTGCTGAAAACCATGGGCGGCAAGCGATTGGCGCTGGAAAGCACCCGCGACGTCACCGAGCGCAAGCAGTGGGAGCGGCGCCAGCAGCTCCTGCTCGGCGAGCTGGCGCATCGGGTGCGCAACACGCTCGCCGTGGTGCAGGCGATTGCCCACCAATCGATGCGCACCAGCCAATCGAGCGAGGAATTCGTGCAGCGCTTCGACGGCCGGCTCGCCGCGCTCGCCAGCGCGCACACTCTGCTGGTCAATTCGGAGTGGGAGGGCGCCGATCTTGCAACCTTGGCGCGCAGCCAACTCGAGCCCTACACGTCGGAAAATCCGAACCGCGTGCGGATCGGCGGCGAGCCGGTGACGCTGCCGGCCGATCTCGCCACGCCGTTCGGATTGATCCTGCACGAACTCGCCACCAATGCCGCCAAGCACGGCGCACTGTCGCGACCCAAGGGCAGCGTCACCGTCGAGTGGACCGTGACGCGGAACGATCCCCGCGTTCTGAAAGTTGTCTGGCATGAGCAAGGCGGCCCTCCGGTTCAGCAGCCCGTGACCAGCGGCTTCGGCAGCGCTCTGATCGAGAACGGTATTTCGAGCGCGACCGTCAAACGCGAGTTCAAACGCACTGGCCTGATCTGCACCATCGAGCTGCCATTATCCAAGCCCGCGGAGAATGGCAGCGGTGACACGCGTTGAAGCGGCCCGGGCTTTGGCTGGCGCCCGCATCCTGGTGGTGGAAGACGATTTTCTCATCTCCACCGAGATCGACAGCATCCTGGCCGGCGCCGGCGCCACGGTGGTGGGACCGTGCCGCACCTTGGCTCAGGCCGAACGCCTCATCGCGGGCGACCACATCAGCGCCGCGATCCTCGACTTCCGCCTCGGCCACGACACGACGCTGCCGGTCGCCGAGCAATTGCATCGCAACGGCATCCCCTTCGTGTTCTTCACCGGCCAGATGAATACGCGGCAAATCGAGAGCGCGTGCCCCGGCGCCAAGGTCATCGCCAAGCCGTTCCAAAGCCGCACCATCGTTACGGCCCTGGCCGACGTGCTGCACTAGGCCGTCATTGCGACGCCCGGTCTTGACGCATTCCGGCCATAACCCTCGGAATGGGCTTCACAATCCTGTCACCTCTGCCTATAAACTAGCGCGCAGGGCCGGGTGCGACGGCAAGCGATTCTGTCAGGAGCCAACTTGAACGCGCACGCACCCACGCCGCCGCCCTCTCTCGCCGCTTCGGGATTCCCGGCGTTGGTGCTCAACGCCGACTTCCGCCCGCTGAGTTATTATCCACTGTCGCTGTGGTCGTGGCAGGACGCCATCAAGGCGGTGTTCCTCGAGCGGGTCAACATCGTCGCCAATTACGACCGCGCGGTGCGCAGCCCCAGCCTGGAAATCAAGCTGCCGAGCGTGGTGTCGCTCAAGACGTTCGTGAAGCCGTCGACCCATCCGGCGTTCACGCGCTTCAACGTGTTCCTGCGCGACCGCTTCTCTTGCCAGTATTGCGGCGCGCGCGACGACCTCACGTTCGATCATCTGCTGCCGCGCTCGCGCGGCGGCCATACGACGTGGGACAACGTCGTCGCCGCCTGCTCGCCGTGCAATCTGCGCAAGGGCAACATGACGCCGGCCGAGTCGAAGATGTGGCCGTCGCAAAAGCCGTTCCAGCCGAGCGTGCAGCACCTGCACCGCAACGGCCGGCTGTTTCCGCCGAACTATCTGCACGACAGCTGGCTCGATTACCTGTACTGGGATACCGAACTCGATCCGTAAGGCAGATCGTTTCCTGTGTGACTGTAGCGCACCCCATAAGAGTGTCATTTACCCCATGACGGGCGCTGTCACTGAACTAGGGGTGTTTGCGCGCCTAAAATATCAGCTCCGGCGATCTCCGCTTTCCCCGCCAGAATGGAGACGTATTGCCGCAAGGCCCGCGCCTCGACGGCGGTCTTGAGCCGCTCGGCTATTTGGTCTCGCACGACTTCGAATGGCAGCGGTTTACCCGGAACGCTTTGATCGACTGCGACGATGTGGAAACCGTGCCGCGTTTTTACCAGATGGCGAAGGATTCCTTGGGCATCCAACCGAAACAGCGCCTGCTCGAACTCCGGCACGGTGTCGCCGCGGCCGATCTGGCCAAGATTGCCGCCCTGTTTCCCGGACGGGCAATTTGACAATTCGCCGGCCATCTCGGCAAACCGGTCAGGCCGTGCCAGCAGTTCCGCGAGCGCGCGCTCGGCGCGGGCGCGGATTTTGGGCACGGATACGCCTGGCGTGACTTGAAATAGAATGTGCCGCGCGTACACCAGATCTCCGGACTGAAACTCCCTGCGATGGATTTCATAGTAGCGTCGGCATTCCGTCTCGGTGGGCGAGGGCACGCTTACCTCGTCGGTAAGCAGCCGCTCGATAGCCGTACTGATTAGCCCATCGTCCCCGATATCCGGAGACAAGATACCGACCGAGACAGCCCGCTGCCGCAGCAATTCGCGTACGGCTGCAACTTCAGAGTTGGGCCAGCGGGAGGCGTCTATGGCGATGCCATTGACGGTAATGGTCATGATCGAACCGGCGCCCTTGCCCGCGTGCGCGGCGAGCGCACGATCTGGTAGGGACGAAACAGATAGCCGAGCGCGCCGGCGCCGCTCCAGATATGGATCATGCGGGTAAACGGCGAGATCAGGAAAACCGTGAACCCCAACAGGACATGCAGTTTGTAGACCAAGGGCACGCCCATCATCAGTGAGGACGTGCTGCCGTTTAGCGTGACAATTCCCTTGACATAGGTTGTCAGCGTCTCGAAGAGCGCGCCGTCCATGTGAAACGCCGACAGCGGCACCGTCAGCAGGCCGAGCGCGAGTTGCAGCCACAGCAGGATTGCGACTGCGATATCCCATTTGCGGCTGTTCAACCGGATGCGCGGATCGGCAAGCCGACGGTGCAGCAGGATGGTCAACCCAATGATAGCCACGAACCCGGCAATGCCGCCGACGACCATCGCCAGAAGCTGATGACCGACAGGGCTGAGGGCCCAATCGACCGCCCAATGTGGTGCGAGAAAGCCGGCAAAATGGCCCAGGATCACGATGAGGACGCCGTAATGGAAAAGGTTGGACCCAAGTCGGAGCTGCCCTTTCCGCAACAGCTGCGAGGAATCGCTCTTCCAGGTATACGGCTCTCGATCGAAGCGGATAAGGCTGCCGATCAGCAGCACTGCGAGGCAGAGATAAGGGTAAATGCCGAAGAGGAAGGTGTTGACGTAGTCGGCGGATACCATGGGGCACTCCACCTTTACCGGCTGGGCGGGATGTTGGCTGACGAGGGCACCGGCTGCGGTGCGGGCCCGCGGCTCACGGGAGTCATTAATGCCTCGCCGCCGAAAGCGGGCTGCTCAAACCAATCGCGGTCAAGGTTTTCAGGCCGTTCTCTGACGCGAGGCACCGCCGCGGCGTCGATCGGGTCTTCACCGGCGATCACCAAGAGAGCCTGCAACACGGCCGCATAGCGGCTGCCGCGCGCGATGAGCGACTGGCCGATCTGCCGCAGTATGTGGGCACAGTCGCCCAGAAGCTCACGCGTCTCCGCCAGATCGCGGCAGCTGAGATATTCGAGAACGACCGGCAGGTAGTCGGGTAGTTCGCGCGACGACAGTTCATAGCCGGCCTGCTCATAAAGCCGCTTCAGATCGACCATGGCCTGCCCACGATCGCGTCCGTCGCCGTGCAGGTGCTCGAACAGGTGGAGCGATGCCGCACGGCCGCGATCAAAAAGATCGACGTAACGCTCCTCGGCATGCAACAGATCGGAGGCGCGCAGTTCGGCAACCACTGCCAGCAAATCGTCGCGTTGCGGCACCGCGATGATCTTCGATGTGCGAATGGCTTCGGCAATTTCCGGCAGAGCCTGCCAAACCTCGTCTTGCGGATAGGATAGCAACGCCCCGAGCGCCCTGAGCACGATCATGTGTTGCTCCGTCATGTATCAAGCGGCCTGATCGGTGTGAGCGTGCGCCGACCCATCTTGCCGCCGAACAGGCTCGAATGCGGCGGGCCGAAGTCGCAGCCGTTACCGAAGGTGAAGCCGCAAGAGCCGCGCAGGCCGTAAGCGTCCTC
>JASHSE010000040.1 GCA_030036975.1 Xanthobacteraceae bacterium
GTCGCTTCGATCGTGTCGGCATCGGCGTCGAGTTCGGCGGTCTGTGCCATCGTCCGGCTCCCTACCTGTTTGCCACAATCTAAGCACTACCGCCGCACAAGGGAAGGGAGCGCGGCAATTGATTAAAATCGCAACGTCCGCCCGATCCATCACCGCCGATCTCGCCGACGCGTTGGTCCTGCTCGGCTACGGTATGACAGGAGTGCCGCGGGTGTTCGACGGCCGCGCTGTCCGTTGCCGCGCTTTCGGCTTTCATCGGCAGATTTTCAATAATGCCAATTTTCGCGATTTTTCACACAAACCCGCGCGTCGGTTCGAAGGTTTGGCAAAGCCTGACCAGCAAATGGTCGGCGCGCCATGAACATCGGTGCTAAGGCTCTTCGTCCGAATGATCCGGCAAGGAGCGCCCGGCCATGCTACCGCGTATAGTCGAAGCGATGAGTTCGCTTGATATCGACACGCTGTTCGTCGTCGCGAGTTGCGTGACCGCGCTGCTCGGCGTCTTCCTGCTGTTCGCCTACCTGCAGGACCGCATCGCGGCGCTGGCGCTGTGGGGCGGGGCCTATCTGCTCGGCGGCTTTTCCGGCGCGCTCTGGCGGCTCGGCGAGCAGATCGCGCCGCCCCTGCCGGACTCGACGCCGAACGTCATGCTGTTCGTCGCCGTCGGCATGATCTGGAGCGCGGCGCGCCTGTTTCACGGCCGCACCGTCTCGTGGGGCGGCATGTTTCTCGGCGCCGGCCTCTGGGTTGCCGGCTGCAGCGTGCCGATGTTCGCGGAGTCCGCGGCGCTGCGCGTTCTCGCGAGCTCCTTGATCGTCGCCATCTATACGTTCCTGATCGCCGCCGAACTGTGGCGCGAGCGGCGCAAGCCGCTGATCCGCCGCTGGCCGGCGGTGTTCGTGCCGATGCTGCACGGCGCAATCTTTCTGTTCCCGATGGCGCTGGCGAGCCTCTCGCTCGACGTCGGCGGCCGCGTCGGCAAGGGTTGGGTGGCGATGTTCGGCATCGAAGTCCTGCTCTATGTTGTCGGCGCCGCCTTCATCGTGCTGATGTTGTCCAAGGACCGCGCGGTGCGCGCCTACAAGGCCGCTGCCGCCACCGATTCGCTGACCGGGCTGCTCAACCGGCGCGGCTTTTTCGAAGCCGCCCGTACCATGATGGCCGACAACCAGGCGGCGGCAATGGCGCCGGTCAGCGTGCTGGCGTTCGACCTCGATCGCTTCAAGGCGATCAACGACGATTTCGGCCACGCCAGCGGCGACGCCATGCTGGCGCTGTTTGCCGCCGTGGTGCGCAAGACCATGCGCGGCGGCGACATCATCGGCCGGCTCGGCGGCGAGGAATTCGTCGCGCTGGTGTCGGGCACGCTGGCCGAGGCGGCGATCGCGGCCGAACGCATGCGCAGCGCGTTTGCGGCGGCGACGGCCGACCCCGAAGGCTGCGCCATTCCGGCGACGGTCAGCGTCGGCGTCGCCTGCGGCTCGCCGAACGCCTCGATCGACACGCTGATCGCCCGCGCCGATGCCGCGCTCTATCGCGCCAAGGCCAACGGGCGCAATCGCGTCGAGCTTGCCGACGAGGCGGTCGCGGCCAAGGAACGCTCCGCGTCGGTGGTCGTGCCGCTGCCGACGCTGCGGCCGGCGCTGGCGCTGCCCGGCCATCCGGCGCCTGTAGTGCGGCGCCGCGGCGCGTAACCAAGCCTGCGAATTATTATCAATCTTACTGCGTCAAAAAGTTTGGACAGCCTATCGCGATGCTGCCGGAAACGTGGCGCTGATGGACGTGCCCTCTCCCCTTGCGGGAGAGGGCGACGCAAGACGTGCAACAAACTCGGCTCGGTGAGGGGCTGGGCCGCGGCCCTCACCCACTTTTGTTGTTGAACCGCCGAGTAGCCCTCTCCCGCGAGGGGAGAGGGCGCAATAACGCGCGCCGCGCTTTCTGACGTAGCAGGATTAAAGCGGGATGAAGTTGGCTCGATTCAGCGCGCAGCGCGTAGGATGGGTTGAGCGGGGCGAAACCCATCGTGCGGCGTCGCGGCTTGATGATGGGTTTCGCAAGGGCTCAACCCATCCTACGGACTGCGTGATCGCCGCGCAAAATGCTGGCCGCGTTGAGCAACGTCGTCACCTCGTAGAGCGGCGCCTCGATATCGCGCAACAGCGCGAGCGCCTGGCCGGTATGGCCCGCCTTGACGCAAGCCTCGGCCGCGCTCGCCGCGCCGGCTGCCGCCTGCAAGCGCGCGACGATGCGGCGCACGAGATCCGCCGGCGAGCCCGGGGCTTGCGGATCGGCCATTCAGCGCGCCATCGCCTCGGCCAGAATGACGAGGCAACGGCGCTGCCGCGCATCGCTGATGCTCATGAACGCCTCGGTCAAGGCCAGTCCGTCGGGGCTCGCCAGGAAATCCGATATGTACGACGGCAGCGCCGCCTGCGTTCTGCCAGGCGTGGGAAAATCCTCGAAAAAGAAGCTGACCGGCACCTCCAATATTTTGGCAAGCTGCTGCAATCGGCCCGCTCCGATCCGGTTGCTGCCTTTCTCGTATTTCTGGACCTGCTGAAACGTCAGACCCAGGCCCGCGGCGAGCTTTTCTTGCGACATATCGAGCATCAATCGTCGCACCCTAATCCGGACGCCGACTTGCCGGTCGATCTCGGTGGGGCTTCTCTTCGCCATGCGTATCAGCTCCGAATCGTCATTGCGAGCGACCCGCCTACGCTCGCTTAGCGAGCTGCGGCGTGGTTTGAGTCACGCCGGAGCGCGCAGGTGGAAGCGAAGCTATCCAGTGCGGCTTGCACTGCGCTCCTGGATCGCTTCGTTGCCTCCCTCGGGGCTCCTCACAGTGGATTCCACTCAAAGATGCACAATTTTTTATTGTAAAGTTCAATTTCTAGTTGGTAAAATTCACGCGCATAATCTAAGATCGTAGGCGCTTTCCATCATTAACGGTGCATCGCAGGTTCATTCAATGGGGTCTTACGCATGAGCGACATCGAGAACCGCCTGTTCCGCTATTTCGTGGCGGTCGCCGAGGGGCAGCATTTCGCCCAAGCGGCCGAGCGCCTCGGCATCGCGCCGCCGACGCTCACGCATCAGATCAAGAAACTTGAAGGCCAGCTCGGCGTGAGGTTGCTAAGACGAAAAGGCAACACCAAAGTCGTCATCACCCAGGCAGGCCAGCGCTTTCTCG
>JASHSE010000348.1 GCA_030036975.1 Xanthobacteraceae bacterium
AAATCAACGCGGTGTGCAGCATCTTCATCGCCGTGGTTTGCGTCGCCGTCCTCACCGCCTCGTTCGCCGCCAAGCTGACTGCGGCACGAGGCGCGCCGACGCGGTTGTGAACAGCGCTTTTTGAAATCAGTCCCGGCTCTCGCCCGGCGGCCGGAACAGATAAAGCAGAAACCACACCGGCACGATGATGAGCGCGCCGAGCAGGAGGTTGGGCAGCGCCCAGGCGAGGCCGGCCCGCGCCAGTTCTTCGAGCCGTGCGGTCGAGAGCCCGGCCGTGCCCATCAGTTCGTCCGGCGTCAGTCCAAAGTGCGCCAGGATCGTGCCGACGATCAGCGACGCCACCAGCACCTTGACCATAGTGCGAGTCAATCGCCCGAGCATTTCGGCCCCGTCGCGCGGCAAAGCCGCTGATTCGCCGGGCCGAATCATAGAGCATGGTGTTGAAAAAAGCCCCTGCCCGGTCGCGCCGCCGGTGCCATCCGTAGGATGAGCGGGCGAGCTGAATTTTAGCTGATTTTGCCGGACCGACGCCGAGCCGCCGGTCTTACGGCCCGCCCGCGGGCGCCGCGGCAGGCGGCGGCGCAGCAAACAGCTGGTCGATCACCGAGCGCACGGCGTCGTCCGCCGAGTGCCTTTTGACCGCTTCGAGCAACGGCGCGGCAGCGTCCGAATGTCGGATCAGGCTCGAAGCGTCGGGCAGCACCAGCGGATCGTCCCAGGGCCCCTCCACCGCGAACGGCAGTTCGAACGCATTGGCAGTGTCGGTCGAAACCAGCGTGGCCTTGCCGCGCAGATCGAGATCGCGGCTCGGCACCGATGCCTGACCGGCGACCTTGAGCCGCACCGAAGGGCCGTCAATGTGCAGATCGACGATCGACACCATGCCCTGCTCGATCTTGACGTTCAGCACCAGCCGGTCGAACGGTGTGCGCCCGCTGCGGAAATCGCCATTGCCGGAGAGCGGCCGCTTCTCCAGCCGCCGCAGCAATTGCTCGACGTTGATGCCGGTGAGCGCGCCGTCGTGGGCGTCGACGCTCGCCGTGCCATTGAGCGTGTGGGTGAGCGCCCAGACCGAACTGCCGGCGCCTTCGACATCGAGCGCCAATGTGCCGCGGCCCTCCAGCTTGTGCAGGCCGAAAATCTGGCCGAGGCAGCTGGCAAGATCGACATCGACGAACTGCACGTGCGAGCCCACGGCGACGCCGCCATTGGCGCTGCCGAGGCTGAACGAGCCCTGTGCCAGGCCGCCGAACGACTGCGATTCGCCGATCGTGACGTTGAGCCTGCCGCCACGCATATTGAGGGCAATAGCAGTGCGCCCGAGCTGCGCGTTGGCGACTTTGATGCTGTTGGCGGACAGGCGCAGATCGAGATCGAACGCCGCCAAGCCGTCCAGCGCGATCGGCAGCCGGTCCCAGGTACGCGTGTTGGCGGCCATGACCCGAACGCCGGATACGTATGGCGTGAAGTCGAGCGAGTCCGAAGCCAGCGTGCCTTGCACGGCCTGGTGGCCGTCGGTCGCGAGCGTGAGCACGCCTTCGGCGCGGTTGCCGTCGAGCTCGACGTTGACGTTGGTCAACGACACTGCGTTCGCGTCCATGTCGCTCTGGGCGCGCAATGCGAAACGGCCGAAGCCGCCGAACGGCACCTTGTGCTTGCCGGTCCATTGCAGCGCCTCGCGCAGCGACGGTGAATCGATGCCGAGCGTGCCTTCCAGCTTGAGCGTCGGCTGATCGCTCGCGGCGCCGTCGAACGTCACGTTGAGCGGCGCTGAAGCGAGCCGGAATTTCACGCCGGAATGCTGGCCGGTCAGCGCCGCCAGAAAATCGCTCAGCGTCAGGCTGACGTTGACCGGTTGGTTGTTCCAGACGAAATGACCGTTTGCCGCGAAGCTGCGCGAGATCGCCGGCCACGCAAGCTGGATTTCCAGATTGCCGAGACGCTCGTCGATGCGTTTTTCGGCGTCGCGTACCGTGACGGTGCCGTCGTGCACGACGATCTCGGAGAACGACCCGCCGCGATTGGCACTTGGCTGCACCGCCTGGGCAAAGGATGCGACCAGCTTCGACCAATTTGACCGGCCGTCCGGGGTGAGCGTGAGGTTGACGTTCGGCTGCAGGAGCGTCACGTCGGCGATCTCGATGCGGCCGGCGAGCAGCGGAAAATAGCGCAGCCGCGCCGCCAATTCCGCGGCTTGGAGCGGTGGCGTCGCGTCGGCTCCGTCGCCGAGCACGACATTGTGGAAGATCACGCTGGGATGCGGAAAGAGCGAAACGGAGACGGCGCCGCGCAACGTCGGGTTCAACCCGGTGACCGCTTGGATGTCCTTCTTGACGGCGTCGCGGACGGCATCGGTCGGGATCAAGAACGATAGACAGATCAGCGTGGCGAACGCCGCCGCCACCAAGGCGGCAACGGCAATCGCAAGGCGCTTTAAGCCCTTAGCCGCGGTCACGGACGCGTTTTCCGATTGTTCGAGGCCGGTCGATAATAACGGATGGCAGGCAGCAGGCAAAATGGCCGGGCTCTGTGTCGGATTCGTGGCCGGCGTTCGGGCGCAAGCCGTCGGGAAGACGAAAGGAAATCGGCTCCGGGCCGAGCCGACCGCGCCTCCGCTGCGGCTCCGTACGGCCCGCCGCCAGCCGCTCAGCGCGCCGCGTGCCGCTGCGGTTCGTGCGCCTGCGATACCTCGGCAATCATTTTTTCGATGATGGCGTCGCCGAACGCGTTAAAATCCTTCGCCACCCGCACAAAGGCCATCGGGCCGCCGATGACGTGGTCGCGATAGTAGTTGGCGAGGCCGCCCGGTGGATTGGTGTGATCGGGATTCCACGACATCGGATTGGCGCTCAGAATCGGCAGGCCGTTGACGGTGATGCCCTTGGCGACTGCCGCGTCGCGCAGCGTCGTTACATCGGGGCCGGCATTGTTGGTGCCGTCGCCTGATACGTCGATGGTGCGGCGCGCCGATTCGTAGGGCGCCGCGGCAAGCTGGGCCATGGCAAACGCGATGCCGCCACTGATCGAGGTACGGTCCGCGAACGAGCGCGGCTCTTCCAACAGGCGGTCGCCGAAACCCTTGGCCGCCGCTGCATCGCCAATCATCGTCCAGCCGATGACGACTTTCTGGTTGCCGACCCCGGACCACTCGACGAAAGTCAAGCCGATCCGGCTGTAGCGCCCCGAAGCGATCGCATCAAGCACGCGCGGATTAGCCAGCGCCGCCGCATAGCCGTTGCGCTGCAACTGAAATTTGTCGGCATCGATGCTGCGCGACACGTCGGCGGCGAGCACCAGCAAGAGATCGACCTTGTCGGCCGCGAACGTGCGTGCCGGCACCAGAGCCAGGCAGACCAGCAGCAAGGCCAACGCGTTCCGGATGAGGCGCATGATCGAGCCTTGCCGCGGAAAGCGGCGGAAATCCGGCCGGCCGCAAGCCACTCACTGCCATTTCGATCGACCGCGGGCGGACGCGGGCAGCTCACTACGCCGCCAGCGGCGTCACCGGAAATGCGATCTCCACCAGCGTGCCGGCGTTCGGCGCGCTCTTGATACGAAATGCGGCGTGGTTTGCCTCGGCAAGCGCCTTGGTGAGCGGCAGGCCGAGGCCGCTGCCGCCAGCGCTCCAGTTCGCCGACGTATCGGTATCGCGGAACGGATCGAGCGCCGCATCGATGTCGGTCTCGTGCATGCCGACGCCGGTATCGCGCACGCGCAGCACCGCCTCGCCGCCGTCGGCGACTGCCGTCGAGACGATGACCTGGCCGCCGGGGCCGGTCAGCTTGATGGCATGCGACAGCAGATTGATGACGATCTGGCGCACCGAGCGCGGGTCGGCGATGATCTGCGACAGGTCCGACGCCAGCGCGCTGCGGATGATGATGCGGGCGCGGTTGGCCTGCGACTGCATCACGGCGACGCATTGCCGCGTGAGGTCGTTGAGATCGAGACTGGCGAAATTCAGATCGAGCTGGCCGCTCTCGACCCTGGACAGATCGACCAGATCGTTGAGCAGCGAAACCAGCTGCGAGCCGGCGGTATGGATGTCCTTGAGATATTCGCGGTAGCGCTCATTGCCGATGGCGCCGAACCGCTCCGCCATGATCACTTCGGCAAAGCCGATCATCGAATTGAGCGGGGTGCGAATCTCGTGGCTTACCTTCACGATAAAATCGGCTTTTGCGGCGGCGGCGGCTTGCTGCGCTTCGTGCCGCGCGGTGTGTCCAAGACCGGCCTTCAGCTCGCGGATTTCCTCCTGCGCCGTGTCGAGTGCGGTTTGCAGCGTGCGGTGGCGCTCGTCTGCCTGCCCGCCGGTCACCATCAGCACCAGTGCAGAGCCGCCGTACCACGGGACGGCGAAGAGCCGGCCTTCCACCACGAGCCGCTCGCCTTGCCGCGTCGCAATGCAAAGGTTCTGGGCGCCATCGCTCTCGCTCAGCCCTGCGGCGCCCGGCTCGGCGAACAGCGAGGCCAGCCCGCCGGCGGCGGCCAGTGCGTCGAGCGAGTCGTAGCCGCTCCAATCGAGGAAAACGCGGTTGGCATAAAGCAGCGCATCTTCGCGATGAACCAGAATGCCGGCCGGTACGCGGTCGAGCAGCAGGTGAGCCGGGTCTTGCTGGGTGTCCGTTGCGGCGCCTGTCGATACCGCCGCCGGCGCGATCTCCGTCGGCGCGCGTGCGCTCTCCGCACTCGCGGCGGCGATGGCATCCTCCCACACCAGTGCAGCCATTCCGGCCGGACCGGCGCCGGGCATCACGTGTGCTGTCAAGGCGTCGCCTAGCTGCTCGGCTGGCTGCTCGACTTGGCCGCTCAGCCGCGCTGTCAATTCCTGTGCCAGTTCGCGAAACGCATTGCGTTCGCCCGGGCTCAAGGTCGGTACTTTCGGCTCGGCCGACGCGGCGGTGCGAAACGGCACCACGTTGGCGGCCGCTGCGAGCGGCGCGGCCGGCTCGGACGGCGCATCCGGCTTAGCCTGCTGGGTTGGTTCTGTCGCCTCGGCGGGCGGGCTTGCGGAACTCGCAGCGGCTGCTTCGCCGGGGGCGGCCGTGAGCGGCGGTGTGAATCCGATTGGCCGCGCGTGGCGCACGCGCAGCAATTGGTTGATGCGCGCCACGTCGCGGCACACGCCAAAGCCACGATAGCCGCCGAATTGGCGGTTGCGATCGAACACCGGCAGCCCGGACAATTCGACGGCCACGCGCTCGCTGGAATTATCGATCGGCCATGACACCTCGACGCCGCTCCAGGTTTCGCGCGTCGCCATGGCGCGGGCGACGTGGTTCTGCGGATCAAGGTTCAGTTCGGCAGCGATCTCGCTCCATAATCGGCCGCACGCCGCGATGGTGCGCGGCCCGACCAGTTCGATGAACTCGTCGGAGCCGACAACGAAACGTCCCGCGGCATCCATCTGCCAGACGAAGCGCAGCGGATGACGGCGCTCGGAAGATGCGCCGCCTGCGGGCGCATCGGCAGCGTCCGCCGGCGCCTCGGCGTCGGCTGCAATCGCCGCAACATCTGGCGCGGCCGGCGCAGCTTCGGCGCGCGGCTCCGCTGCCGGCAACGTCAGCACAAGCACGCGCGACTCGCCTTCGCCCAAGCGAAACACCGTCACTTCGGCGCTGCGCTGCCTCAAGTACGCCGTGCCCCTGGCATGGCCCGAGGCGAGGGCCGCATCCGCCACGGCTTCGACGCCGAGCGCCGAAAAGCTTGTAGCGCCGCCGAGTTGGGCCAGCGCGCCTGATCCGGCGTGCAGAGGCGTGCCGTCCGGTGCAAACACCGCGAGTGCGGCATCATCGGCAAAAAGCCGCTGCGCGCGTTCTGCCAGCGGCAAGGCTGGGCCGGCCGGCTCGGCCGCCGCAATGAGGATTGCGGCCGAGCCGTCGAACAAGCCGATGCGCGAGCAGATGCAGGTCAGCGCGCCGAAACGGGCGCCGAAGCCGCGCAGCCGTTCGAGCCGCTCCTGCCCTACGGGCCGAAGGCTCGTGGCCAGCCGCGCAACTTGCGTTGCGGCTGCGCTGTCGGTGCGAAATTCGAGCCGGGCCGCCGCGGCAACATTTGCGGCCCCGAAAATCGCCGCACCGACCGCATTCGCCCAAATCAGGCGCGATCCGTCGCTGTTCCACAGCCAAGCCGGCCTGGCGCTCGTTGCCGAAGCCGCGAGCTGCGGGACATGCAGGAGGGCGAGCTCGGTCTCGATGGGGCGCATGCGACGGAACTCGTTGCCTAAGGGATTCTTAATAATGCGAGCGCCGTGCGGCGTCCATGGGGCGTGCAAAACCTGCCGGCGCCGGCATGGCGCGATAAACCATGGCGTCTGGATCGTTGCTCGAAGCGCCCGCCTTCGTGCTACCGCCGCTCTCGCACTACGATCATCCGCTCGCCGTTTCCGAAGAAGCGAACGTGGCCAAGGATCCATTCGAGCGGAGTATCAGGGCCGGCAGATGCAGGCTTTGTCCGCCCAGGTCCATGAGCTTGGCCAAAGTGCTGCCAAAATGATGGTGAATTCCACGCTGTCTAAATCCTGAACGTTGCCCCTGAGGTTCCCGAGGGCCGGCTGCTCGGCGAAAAAGCCGAGCCGCGCCAAGTCATTATGATATTTTTGTGCATCGCAATATTTTCTATTGCATCGCACCAAATTCGTGCTATATCAATGACACAGGAAAGCCCAGGCCTTGGAAGTATGGCGCGTTCGGCAATGGGCTTCGCAATGCGGCCGGCCTCGTGCGACGGGCGGTGAGGCCAAGCGAAATTCAGTGCACAGCCCAAAGGTAAAGCAAGAGCAACGACAAACTTAAGGACACCTGTCATGGCGGAAGCCACAACTGCAACTCCCCCCAAGTCAAAGAGCAAGCCCGCAACAAGCGCGTTCGAGATGCCCAAGTTCGAAATTCCGAAATTCGAGATTCCGAAGGTCGAGATGCCCGCAGCGTTCCGCGAATTTGCCGAGCGCGGTGTCGCCCAGGCCAAGGACACCTACGAGAAGATGAAGGCGGTCGCCGAAGAGGCTACCGACGTGCTGGAAACCACTTATTCGACCGCCACCAGGGGCGCGTCCGATTACGGCCTGAAGGTGATCGAGGCGGCGCGCACCAACACCAATGCGGCATTCGACTTTGCCGGCGAACTGATCACCGCGAAGACGTTGTCGGAAGTCATCGAGCTGTCGAGCGCGCATGCGCGCAAGCAGTTCGAGGCCTTCGCCCAGCAGAGCAAGGAATTGAGCACGCTGGCCCAGAAGGTCGCGACCGAGACGGCCGAGCCGATCAAGAACGGCGTGAACAAGGCGTTCAGCAAGGTCGCCTGACGCGGCCGATCTGCGCGCAACGAGGGAAAGCCCGGGCTCGCCCGGGCTTTTGCTGTTTGGTCGGCGCGGCACGATGGCGGGCCGTCTTGCCAAAGCCGAGCCCTGCTCATAGGTTGCCGGCGTTTCCGTCGCGCGAAAGCCGTGCAGCTGTAGCTCAGTTGGTTAGAGCGCCTGACTGTGGATCAGGAGGTCGGTAGTTCGAATCTACCCAGCTGTACCAGCGCTATTCATCCTGCGCATGAGAGTTCAGCCAGCGCCACTTCGGGTCCTGCCGTATCCCGCTCCCGCCGTTTAGGCCCGTTTGCCTAGGTGCGGACCTTTGTGCAAAGCGAAATGATGGCGCTTGTGCCAGGCTGAGCCGCGGCCGACGTAGTGCGCAAGGCGGTGACGTTTTTTGTTCAGCACGGCCTGCTCTGTGTTCGCCCCGCCGCGGTGGGACATATATTCCTTGCCATCGATCGGCCCGACATGGGGCGCATCGCGATCGAGGTAGGGCCGGCCGATGCCGAAATCCTTGCCGTGCGCGTCGATCCACTTCCACAATTCCACGCTTGATGCCCAGCGTTCGGAGCGCGTTGCGCCCTTGACGCTGACCAGATCGACCGCGAGGCCGTGGCCGTAGCCGCCGTGGCGGCTGCCGCCGTGATACGAATTGTCGGCGCGCGCCTTTTGGCCCGCGGCGAGTGTCTGCCGATAATCGTCGCGGAACGCGCTGGTGATACCGGGTTCGAGTCCCGCGGCGTCCATGGCGCGCAGCGCGTGATAAAGCATCAGCCGGAAGCCGCGGTCCATGCCGCCGATCACGTAGTCGATTATCGACATACCGGCGTGCTGCGCCGCCGCCGGATCTTTCCAGGTAAAATCTTCGGTGACGTACGTCGTGAAAGTTTTGGTGACGATCCTGACTTTGCCTTTGCGCTTGATCTTCACTTTGCGCACTTGGGGCACTTTGATGGTGTCGATCTTCGGCGTGCGCGCGTACACCGACCATAGATAGTTGTCGATACAGCTCTGCTGCGCCGCGCATTGGTCGCTGCTGTCGAGCGCGCCGGACTTGTCGAGTGCGCTGATCGTGGTGTTTGGTGCTGCGAGCGTGGCACCGATGGACAAGATGATCGCCACGCCGCTCCATGCCGAGCAGCCAACCGCGCGCACGAGCTGCATCGTGCCCCTCCCCCTTTTCCCATTTGGCAGTATGGCGAATCAAGAAGAGTCGGCAAGTTGCGGGCGTGGAACAAAGTTCCATTTGTGGAAAAGACATAAGCGCTGTCGCGAAGAGCGCGGCGAAATCCGCGGCGCGCGGGAACGGCTCCGTGCCGCTTTACAAAAGAGTGACGTTTTTATTCAGCAAAATTTAACCTTATGGCAAAGCCCGCCGCGGCCAAGCATCCCCTCTTAGCGATTATCCCCTATCACGTCGGTTTGGACATGATCCATTGCAGCGGATTGCGTGACCGGCGCCACACCATTGACGACCCCGCGGAATGCGGCTCTGGCATTCGACGCCGGCGCCGATGCGGCCGCACGTCGCGCGGATCTGGTGCGCAACGCGCCGGCGCCGCTCAGTCTGTCGATCCATGACGGGTTCGATTCCGTTGAGGCGCTATGGCGCAGTTTCGAGCGCGTGGCCGATTGCACGCCGTATCAGAGCTTCGAATGGCTTGCCGCATGGCAGCGCCACATCGGCCTGTGCGACCGCGCACGTCCGGTCATCGCGGTTGCGGCGTTTGCCGACGGTGAGCCGGCATTCTTGCTGCCGCTTGCAGTCGAGCCTTCATACGCATCGCGGCGGCTATGCTGGCTCGGTCAGGACCTGAACGACTACAACGCACCGCTTCTCGCCAGGAATTTTTCGCAAGCGGTGACGGCCGAAAGCTTTTTTGCCGCGTGGCGCGAGCTGCGGGCGCGCATCCAGCGCGAACCGGCACTGCGCTACGATTGGATCGAGCTGGAAAAGATGCCGCCGCAGGTCGGCGCCCAGCTCAATCCGTTTTGCCAACTCGCCACGGCGGCCAATCCAAGCGGTGCTTATGCGACCGAGCTGGGCAGCGACTGGAAGCAATTTTACGCCGACAAGCGTTCGTCGGCGACGCGGCGGCGCGACCGCACCAAGCGCAAGCATTTGTCGGAGTTCGGCGCCATCGGCTTCGTCACCGACACGGATGCGGCGGCCGTTACGCACACGCTGCAAATCCTGATGCAGCAGAAGAGCCGGCAGTTTGCGCACAGGGGCATTGCCGACATGTTTGCACGGCCGGGCTGGCGCGAATTTTTCCTCGACGTTGCCTTCAATCCGGCGACGCGCGATCTCGTTCATGTCAGCCGCGTTCAGATCGGCGAGCACTGCGCGGCGGCCAATCTCGGCCTCACGTTCGGCGGCGCTTATTATCACATGCTCGCCAGCTACGACGACGGCGAGCTCTCGCGTTACGGACCCGGTGCGCTGCATCTGCGCGAGCTGCTCGGCTATGCCATCGGCTGCGGCTTGCGGCGCTTCGATTTCACCATCGGCGACGAGCCGTATAAGCGCGAATGGTCCGACAGCGCCATGACGCTGTGGGATTATCGCACCGTTGCGACGCCGCGCGGCTGGCCGGCCTTCTGCCGCGCCGCGCTGCTGCGCCCGCTCAAGCGCTTCATCAAACAAACGCCGTGGGCATGGCGCGTGGTGTCGCAAGCCCGGGCGCGGCTCGGGCCGCTGCTGCATGGCACGTCGCCGTCGCCGCAGGTCGCCGCGCCCGCCGTTTCGCCGGCCTCGCCGGCGAGCGTGCCGCCGCTCGCCTGCGTCATGGGCGACATGGACTTGCTGCGCCCGATCGCGGCGGCCGGTATCCATTGCGCCGTCGTCGCACGCGCCGGTTCGCCGGCGCTTTATTCGCGCTATGCGCAAGCGCGCCTGCCGTGGCCCGAATTTTCCGAAAACGTCGAAGGGCTGCTGGACAAGATTGCGGCCTTCGCGCGAGCGCAGCCGGCTGCGCCGGTCTTGTTCTACGAGGAAGACCCGCAGCTGTTGATGATCTCGCGGTATCGCGACCGATTGGCGCCGGCGTTCCGCTTCGTCATCGCCGATGCCGAACTCGTCGAGAATTTGGTCGACAAGGCGCGCTTTCAGGCATTGGCCGAGCGCTGCGGCCTGCCGGTGCCGCCGGCGCGCCGTTTTCATCCGGCGGCACAAGATCCCGATAGGCTGGAGCTGCGCTTCCCGATCATTTTAAAACCACTGACGCGGCTGGCGCGCTGGAACGACAATGCCGGCTTGCATAAGGCGTTTGCGGCCGAGAGCCCGCAGGCGCTGCGCGCGCTATGGCCGCAGCTCGTCGCGCTCGGCGTGGAGCTCCTTGCGCAACAGCTGATCCCAGGCGCCGAGACGCAAATCGAGAGTTATCATTGTTACGTCGATCAAGGCGGCAGCATCGCCGCCGAATTTACCGGCCGAAAGATTCGCACCTGGCCGCCGGCCTTCGGCCACACCACCGCGCTCGAGATTACCGACGCCGCCGACGTGCGCCGCCAAGGCCGCGCCATCGCCGAACGCCTCGGGCTCACCGGCGTCGCCAAGTTCGATTTCAAGCGCGACGCCGCGGGCACGCTGCACCTGTTGGAGATCAACCCGCGCTTTACGCTGTGGCATTATCCGGCCGCGGTCGCGGGCATCAATATTCCGGCGCTGGTCTACGCCGATCTGACCGCAACACCGCGGCCGCCAATTCGACCGGCGCGGCCGGGCGTACGCTGGTGCCGCGCCTGGAAGGATTTTCCCGCCGCCCGCGCCATGGGCGTGCCGCTCGCCGACTGGCTCACCTGGACTTGGCGCTGCGAGGCCAAATCGAGCTTGTCGTGGGACGATCCGCTGCCGCTTGCGCGCGCGACCCTCCGACGCCTGCTCGGCCGACGCTTTGCCGCGCCGGCGGATGAACCGGGCTGGAGCACGTCGTGAGGCTCGCGCTCATTTCCGACGTCCACGCCAACCTCGAGGCGCTGCAGGCGACGCTCGCCGACATCGCCGCGCGCGGCGTGGACCGCATCGTCTGCCTCGGCGATATCGTCGGCTATAACGCCAAGCCGGCCGAGTGCATCGCCCTCATCCGTGCGGCGAATGCGCTATGCGTCGCCGGCAATCACGATCTCGCGGTCTGTGGCCGCATGCCGACCAAAAATTTTCCGGCGACCGCCGCGCGCGCCATTGCGTGGACGCACCGCCATCTGTCCTGGGACGATCTGTTGTTTCTGGCCGGCCTGCCGCTGAAGGCCCATGTCGAGGGCGGGCTCGTCGCCGTGCACGGCGCGCTGCACCCGCAGAGCGAATGCGCGACGGTGCGCCTCGACAGCGATGAGCGGCGGCTGCAAAGCGTTTACGCGCTGATCGCCGACCCGTCGCAAGCGCACATCGGCGCGTTCGGCCATACGCATCAGGTGGGCATCTACGAATTTCGCGACGGTGGCGGTGCGGCCGTGCTGCAGCGCGAGCAAACGATTAAGCTGCACGACGACGCTTACTATCTGATCAATCCCGGCAGCGTCGGACAGCCGCGTAGCAAGGACAAGCGAGCGAGTTACATGATCCTCGATCTCGCGCAGCGCACCGTCACGGTGCATCGCGTGACCTACGACGCGGCAGCCGCATGGGCGGCCACCCGGCAGGCCGGTCTCGCGCCGACGCTCGCCTTCTTTCCCCGCCCCCTGCGCAGCGCCATTACCGGTGGCTTGCGCGCGCTGCATCTCGACCGCCCGGTCAGAGATTTGGCGGCTTACCTCGGCCTGTGAAAACGTCATCCTCACCCGCGTAGCGCAGCGAAGCGGGGGAGGGGGACCGCGCAAAGCGTGGTGGCGGGGGCGCCGGACCCGACGCTACACCTCGCCACAAGAGTTTCGTTGAGTTCCGCGCCCCTTCCACAACCCTTCGGGTAGTCCCCCTCCCCCGCTATCGCGCATGGGCGCTAAAATAGTTCTTGTGCCATGAGCTTCTGTACCGTTTGGGTCAGTGCGGTGAGGTTTGCGGCGGGGCAAATTCATAATCGTCCAACTCATTGATCTGACTCACAAAGATGTGTGCATCTCGTAGCCCTGCGGGGAGAGGGAGTACGCCGTGCCACCGGCTACGACGTCAACTTAATCACGCGTTTTATGCCGGCGCCTTCATGTCCTCGGGCGTGGCGATGAATTTCTCCATCTTCGGCGGGGCGCCGTTGTTGCGCATCTCGTCGAGCCAGATGCGGTGGATGCGCGGGTCCTGATCTTCGTATTCGATCTGGTCGCCGCCCTCTTTCACGCTCTTCGACACCGCCGGCTTGTCGTCGCCGCCGGTGCCGAGCAGTGAGACGCGGTTGGCCAATGTGGTCGGATAGCGCAGGCCGCCGACCGCGGTGGCAAGATAGCGTGCCGGCTGCGGCCCGGTGTTGAAGTGCTGGTGGAACTGGCGGTCGGCCGGCACCAGCACCATGCCGTGCTTCCAGTCGATGCGGCGAAAGTCCTTGTCGCCCTCGAACCACAACAGCGAATAGCCGAGCCCGATGACGCACATGACGTGAAAGCTCGGGCCGTGGCGGTGGCCCTTCTTGTAGGTGCCGACCGGCATCTCGGAAATGTGCGCGTGCATGGTGCCGTCGGCAAGCACGAACATGATGTTGGTGCCGCCGCCGCCGCGGTCGCCCCAGCTTTTCAGCTCGATCGCGGTGAGGTCCGGCACGAAATTGGTCTCCCACATGTGGTTGCCCTGCCGGACCGTGATCAGATCGCCTTCGCCGGAAAAATAGCCAGCCTTGCCGGTGCGCTCGGTGAAATCGAAATCGTTATCGAACACGAAGGCTTCGTTGTGAAAGATGTTCATCACCATCGGCAGGTCGGTGGTGCTGACCAGCAGCGCGCACTCGGTGCCGCTGCCGTTGAAATGGCGGTGCTTGGCGTTGAGCGGGATGGCGAACAGGCTTTTCTCGCCCCATTCGAAGCTGCGTCGGCTGCCGTCGGCGAATTCGAGCTGCGTCGAGCCGTGGCCTTCGAGCACGTAGACGACTTCTTCGTAGAGGTGGCGCTGCGGCGTCGTGGCGCGGCCCGGCGCAATCTCATAGACGAACATGTTGGCGAAGTCGCCGCGGCCTTTGAGGTGCACCGCGGCGCCGTTGACGCCGTAGCGCGGCCACGGCGCGGTCGGCACGTCGAACAGGTAGACGCCGAAATCCTCGGTGAGCGGCAGTCCCTCGCGTTTGAGCCAATCGAGATACGGATCGATGCCGTAGCGCGGCGTGACGGCCTGTGGCGTGGCAGCTTGCGGTGGGACTTCGCGGACGTTCATATGTTCCTCCGAGACGCTCTGGCTGTCATAATATACATCCCGAATTAATCGTCGACCCCATGCGTGTCATCGTCCGCGTAAGCGGACGATCCAGTAAACGCCGTCCTGTGAGTGAACCGAGTCCATAACGATTACTGGATGGCCCGCCGGCGCGGGCCATGACAAATTCGATGGGGCTAAGCAAACAGCAGCGACTTGATCACCACCGGCACGACGCCGGGCGGCGCGATCAGTTCGCCGAGATCGACGTAGTCGAGGTCCTGCAGCTCGATGCCATCGATCGAGACGAGTTTTCCCGGCCAGCCGAGTTCGCGATGCAGGAGACGACCGAGCGTCTTGCCGACGTCGCCGTCGATCATCAAGAGCAGAAGTTTTATGTGGACTGCGAGCGGCACCAGCGCGCGCACGATGCCGTCGCCTGCGGCTTTGAGCCGCCCGTGTTCCGGATCGCCGCGCCAGGAGAACGCGATAGCCAAGCGCGGATTGCGGTCGAGGTCGAATTCATCGAGCCGGGCGCTGACAGCGCCGGCGAGCCGCGTCGAGTCGACGGTATCGGCGGAATCAAGTTCGACCCGGAGCACCGGCACATTATGCACTGGCAGCACGTACGGGTCGGGCAGATAAATGGTCTTGCCGCTGACCTGGACGGTGAACTGCGAGGCGCCGATCACGGTGGCGCGAATGCGCTGGCCGGGATCGATGAGCGGCAGCGTGGTGCGCCGGCTCAATTCGGCCGCAAGCGCGGCGGCGAACGGCTTGGCGATATCGCCGTATTCCTTGTCCTCGTGGCCGAACATGTATTCGGCGACGCCGCCCGAACAGCTGATCGCGCTCGGCGCAACGCCGCGCGGCAGCGGCTCGGTGAGCGCCAGCGCTTCGCCGAGCTTGTCGAGCGGCGCAGCGCACAGGTAGTCGGCGGCGATTGCGGCGAGCCGCCGCACGATTTTCTGACGAATGGCGGTATCGGCGAAGGCCCGCGGCGTCGCCTCGATGCCAAGATCCTCGGCGACGAGCCGTGCCGAATCATCGATGCGCGTCCAGGCGCCGTGCGCATCCGTCGCCAGCAGCCGTCCGCCCACGGCGAACGCCGCAAGGCCGACGATGACGCCGCGGTCAATCAGCGCGAGCTTGGTGGTGCCGCCACCGATGTCGGCGTGCAGCATACATGTCTGCCGTGCTTTCGACAGCGCCACCGCGCCCGAGCCGTGCGCGGCGAGCCGGCATTCGAGCTTGTGGCCGGCGGTGGCGCAGACGAATTTGCCGGCCTCGGCGGCGAACAACTCGTCGATGGCGCGGGCGTTTTTGCGCTTGATCGCCTCGCCGGTGAGAATGACGGCGCCGCTGTCGACGTCGCTCTGCGGCAAGCCGGCATCGGCGTAGCAGCGCGCGATGAATTCGCCGAGCGCGTGCGCGTCAATGGTGCCGTCCGGCAAAAACGGCGTCAGCACGATCGGCGAGCGCCACACGATCTCACGGCCGATCGCGACGAAGCGGCTGGACAGCCCCTGCGACTGCCGCTGCAGCAAAACCTTGGCGAACAACAGGTGCGAGGTCGAGCTGCCGATGTCGATGCCGACCGTCTTGAACGCGACATTCTCCTGCGCCCAAATGGTCGCCGCGATAGCGGCGCGTTGTTCGTCCGTCATCGCGTGTTCGTGGAGAAAATCGGCTTCGTGCATGTGCGCCTGATTGCTGCCGCGGCGGCCGCACCATGCCGGAGGCGGGCGGGTTGATCAATCGGGCGCGCTCCCCTCGTCATTCCGGATCGCCGCGAAGCGGCGAGTCCGGAATCCATAATCACAGGGCTTGCAGAACCCGCGCCGGAGCATTCAACTGCATGACTTGTGATTATGGATTCCGGGTTCGCGCTGCGCGCGCCCCGGAATGACGGGAAGATGCCGCGCCTCAAACTGACCTACGCGAGTTGCAAATACGACCGCATCGAGGCGTTGCGCTCGGGCGAGGTCGAGCCCGAGGGCATCGCGCTCAATGTCATCGTCTTTCCGTCGGGCCGGCAGATTTTCGACCGCATGGTCGGCGGCGAGGAGTTCGACGCGTCGGAGCTGTCGGCGTCCGAGTTCATCAGTCACGCCGGCCGCGG
>JASHSE010000349.1 GCA_030036975.1 Xanthobacteraceae bacterium
CGATCGGCATCGCGATGAGCGCCGTCAGGACCGCCACAATCATCCGGCATCGCCTCATGACCATCTCTCCGTCAGTTGCAAGCCCGCGGTTCTGCTTGTCGCCCCAGACAGCTTAGCGGAGGAACGGGCAAGTGCTAAGCGCCATAGCACCGCAGGCGGCGGCGCCTTCCGGGAAGCTGGCAATGGCGCGTCTCGCAGCTCTGTGCGGGCTCCTCTACTTGCTTTGACTCGCTTCGCCTGCGACGCCGGATGCGCGTTATCGGAACAGTGCCGGTGGCACGCGCGCCATGCCGCCTGTCACAAGCACAATCACCTCTCCTTTCTCGAAGCGGACACGGCCAACGATAGCGGACGTCGTTTCGACGTCTCGATGACGGGCAGTTTTTAAAAGTCGCCGCCGCGACACACTCACTCCGCCGGCGCGGGCGGCGCTCCAAATAGCCCCGGCAAGAGCCGCGCGCGCCAGCGAAGCACGCGTTGGCCGAAGCTGTCGAGATAGAGATAAAGCACCGGTGTGGTGTAGAGCGTCAGCAATTGGCTGATCAAAAGCCCGCCGACGATCGAGATGCCGAGCGGGCGGCGGATTTCGCCGCCGTTGCCGAAGCTCAGCGCCAGCGGGATCGCGCCCAAAATGGCTGCGGAGGTCGTCATCATGATCGGGCGGAAGCGCAATAGGCAGGCCTGGTAGATCGCATCGTGGGGGCTCAGGTGGCGCGAACGCCGCGCGTCGAGCGCGAAGTCGATCATCATGATCGCATTCTTCTTGACGATGCCGATCAGCAGAATGACGCCGATCGTGCCGATGATGTCGAACTGGGTGTGGAACAGCATCAGGGCCAAAAATGCGCCGACGCCGGCCGAAGGCAGGGTGGACAGGATCGTGATCGGATGAATGTAGCTCTCGTACAGGATGCCGAGCAGGATATAGACCGCGGCGATCGCCGCGACGATCAACACCATCTCGTTGTGCGCCGACTGGGCAAACAGTTGCGCGTTGCCGGAGAACTCGCCGTGGATCGAGGCCGGCACGCGCAGGTCATTGACGGCCTTGTTGATCTCGGCCGTGGCCTCGCCGAGCGTGGCGCCGGGGTAGAGATTGAACGAAATGGTCGAGGCGACGAACAGGCCCTGATGGTTGACCGCGAGCGGCGTGTTGCCGGGGCCATAATGGGCGACCGCCGACAGCGGAATCATCGTCTCCAGGCTGGTGCTGACTGCGGCGCCCGACGACGTTGAGCCCTTGCCGGTATTGGCCAGCGCATTGATGGCGGCGTTGCGCGCCGAATTATTGTTGGCGTTGGCAGCGGCGGTCGCCGTGGCGGAGGCGGCCGAGCTGGTCGCGGAGCTGCTGGTGGCAACTTGCGTGACGGTGCCGGCCGGCAGGTTCGATTGCTGCGTTCCCGAGGCGCCGCCGCCCGAAGTCGCCACGTAAATGTCGCGCAGCGTCGCCGGGTCGTTGGTGTAGCGCGGGTCGATCTCCATGACGACGTGGTATTGGTTGATCGCGCTGTAGATCACCGACACCTGACGCTGGCCGAACGCATCGTACAGCGTGTTGTCGATCTGCGCCGGCGTAATGCCGAGCCGCGCCGCGGTATCGCGGTCGATGACGACGTCGGTCTCGAGGCCCTTTTCCTGCTGATCGGAGTTCACGTCGGCGAGCACCGAGCTGTGCTCCAGCGCCTGCACCAGCTTCGGCGTCCAGGTGGTAAGCTCCTCGGGACTGTCGGATTGCAGCGTGTACTGATATTCGGCGTTGGTTTGCCGGCCGCCGGCGCGGATGTCCTGCACCGGGAACAGGAACAGCCGGCCGCCGGGCACCCGTGCCAGCTTCGGCCGCAGCCGCGCGATCACCACGCCCACCGGCGGGCGTTGCGAGATCGGCTTCAACGACACGAACACCGAGCCGGTATTGATCTGGCCGAAGCCGCCACCGCTGCCGACCCCGGTATAGCCGACGACGTGCTCGACCGCGGGATCGGCCTGCACGATGGCCATCATCTGCCGCAGCTTTTGCGTCATCGCCTGGAATGAGACGCTTTGGTCGGCCTGCAGCGCGCCGATCAGGCGGCCGGTATCCTGCTGCGGGAAATAGCCTTTGGGGATCAGGTAAATCAGAAGCCCGTTGAATGCGAGGGCGGATAGGAAGATCACGAATACCAGGCGGGTGTGGCGCAACGCCCAGGCCAACGAGCGTTCGTAGGTGCCGATCAATTTTTCGAACCATCGGCCGCGCGGCCGCGTCGCGCCGGCCGGACGCTGCCGCAGAAACAGCGAGCACATCATCGGCGTCGTGGTCAGCGAGACGGCAAGCGAAATCAGGATCGCGAGCGACAGCGTCATGGTGAATTCGCGGAACAGCCGGCCGAGCACGCCGCCGAGCAGCAGGATTGGCGTGAACACCGCCACCAGTGACAGGCTGATCGACAGCACGGTGAAGCCGACCTCGCGCGCGCCGCGCAGCGCCGCCTGCATGCGCGGCATGCCCTCTTCGAGATGGCGCGACACGTTCTCCAGCACGACGATGGCGTCATCGACCACGAAGCCGGTGGCGATGGTCAGCGCCATCAGCGACAGGATGTCGAGGCTGTAGTCGAGCAGATACATGGCGCCGAACGTGCCGAGGATCGATACCGGAACCGCGACGCTCGGGATCGCGGCGGCGCGGATGTCGCGCAGGAACAGGAACACCA
>JASHSE010000350.1 GCA_030036975.1 Xanthobacteraceae bacterium
CCGCGCCTGGCAGGAGGGCATGCCGGTCATCGACGACCCGATCTCGATGATCCGCTGCACCAACAAAGTGTTCCTGATGGAGCTCCTGCAGCAGAACCAGGTGCCGACGCCGCCGACCGTGATCCTCGCCGAGGACACCGACCTCGCCAAGGCGATCGACGAGCTGGGCCTGCCGCTGGTGGTGAAGATTCCCGACGGCTCGTTCTCGCGTGGCGTGCACAAGATCGAATCGGCGGCCGAGTTCAAGCGCATCTGCGACGAGTTGTTCGAGGAGACGGACCTCCTGCTCGCACAGAAATTCCTGCCGACCGAGTTCGACTGGCGGGTCGGCGTGCTCGCCGGCGAGCCGCTGTTCATCTGCCAGTACCGCATGGCGCGCGGCCATTGGCAGGTGGTCAAATACCGCGCCGACGGCTCGCCGCGCGAAGGCGGCTTCCGCGCCTTCGAGATCGACCAGGCGCCGCGCGAGGTGATCGAGACCGCGGTGCGCGCCGCCCGCCCGATCGGCGAGGGCTTTTACGGCGTCGACCTCAAGCAGACCGACCACGGCCTCATTGTCATGGAGGTCAATGACAATCCGAACCTCGAGCACGGCATCGAGGACACCGTCGGCAAGGACGAGGTCTGGACGCGGCTGCTGCGCTGGTTCATCGACCGCTTCGAGCAGTAACCGGCAGCTTCTCCATTAAGTGAGAGAAAACGTCATCCCGTTTTGCATTTTCGTTCTTCTGTACTATATATGATACGTAGCTAGACGGTCAAAAATGGCCCGGGATCGCCTGGCAGAGATACCGGTTGTCTTCTACAGCACCGTCGCTGGCGCCGAGCCCGTAAGGGAGTGGCTGCGCAGCCTGCCGGCGGAAGATCGACGCATCATCGGCACTGATTTAGCTACGGTGCAGGTAGGGTGGCCTATTGGCATGCCATTGTGCCGACCGCTAGGCTCAGGGATGTGGGAATTGCGCAGCAGACTCACCAGCAACCGGATCGCGCGGCTTGTATTCTTTGTGGCACAAGGCCGCATTGGCGTGGTGCATGGCTTCATCAAGAAGACTCAGAAAACTCCGCCCTCAGAGATCGCGCTCGCGCAGCGGCGAACGAAGGAGATGATGCAGTGAGTAAGCGGCAAAAGAACCCGCATTGGGGATCGACGCTCGAACACTTCCTCGACGAAGAGGGAATCCGCGAAACTGCCAAAGCCGAAGCCGTTACCCGCGTTGTGGCGTGGCAACTCAGCCAGGAGATGAAGCGAAAGCGCATCAGCAAGACGCGACTTGCCGAGCTCATGAACACCAGCCGCGCACAAGTCGATCGCATTCTTCAGGCCAAAGGGAATGTGACTATTGAGACTCTGCAACGAGCAGCACACCTTGTCGGTCGGCAGCTCCGGCTGGAATTGGTGTAGCTGCGAACCGAGTTACGATTCCGTCTGCTGCGGCGCCGCGGCCGGCTTCGCCACCTGATCGAGCGGCCAGCGCGGCCGCGGCGCGAAATCGAGCGTGTCGGTGAGACCCAGCGCCAAACGCTCGGCGCCGGCCCAGGCGATCATGGCGCCGTTGTCGGTGCACAAAGCCGGCGGCGGCGCGACGAGCGAGATGCCGACCTCGAAGGCGACGCGATGCAAGACTTTGCGGATCGCCTGATTGGCGGCGACGCCGCCAGCGCAGACCAGCGCGGTCGGCGTGCCGACTTGATCGCGAAACATGCGCATGCCGAGGCGCAGCCGGTCCATCACCACGTCGACCACGGCCTGCTGGAACGAGGCGCACAGGTCGGCGACGTCCTGATTGCTCAGCGGTGCGATCTTTTCGGCTTCAAGCCGCAGCGCGGTTTTCAATCCGGACAGCGAAAAGTCGGCGTCGCGGCGCCCGCTCATCGGCCGCGGCAGCGCAAAGCGCTTGGCATCGCCGTTCTGCGCCTCCTTCTCGACCAGCGGACCGCCCGGATAGCCGAGGCCGAGCAGCTTCGCGGTCTTGTCGAACGCCTCGCCGATGGCGTCGTCGACCGTGCCGCCGAGCCGCAGATAGTCGCCGACGCCGCGCACGCCCAAAATCTGGGTGTGGCCGCCGGAGGCGAGGAACAGGCAGTACGGAAACGCAATGCCGTCGGTCAGCCGCGCGGTCAGCGCATGCGCTTCGAGGTGATTGACGGCGATCAGCGGTTTTCGTTGCGCGAGCGCGATGGCCTTCGCGGTGGTCAGCCCGACGATGAGCCCGCCGATCAGGCCGGGCCCGGCGGCGGCAGCGACCCCGTCGAGCGCCGCGAAGGAACGATCGGCTTCCGCCATGGCTTTGCCGATGATGCGGTCAAGCGCCTCGACATGGGCGCGCGCGGCGATTTCCGGCACCACGCCGCCGAACGCGGCATGCTCGCTGACCTGCGACAGCACGACATCGGACAGGATGCGGCCGCCGCCGTCCTCGGCCCGGTCCACCAGGGCTGCGGCGGTCTCGTCGCAGGTCGTTTCGATGCCGAGAATGACCATGGGTGTATTATATAGCCTCGTCATTCCGGGGCGCCGCGCAGCGGCAAGCCCGGAATCCATAATCACCAGTGCCGGGGTTATGGATTCCGGGCCCGCGGGCTGAAGCCCGCGTTCCGGAATGACGACCAATGCGGCGTAGCATCTGAATTTCATATGACGCAACCGTCAAAAGTCCCTCTTCTGCGCATCGGCTCGCGCGGCTCGCCGCTGGCTTTGGCGCAGGCGCGCGAGGTGCAGAGCCGCCTCGCCGCGGCCTGCGGCATCGCGGCCGAGCAGATCGAGATCAAAACCATCCGCACCACGGGCGACGCCGTCCAGGACCGGCCGCTCGCTACCGCCGGCGGCAAAGGACTCTTCACCAAGGAGATCGAGGAGGCGCTGCTCGCCGGCAGCGTCGATCTCGCGGTGCATTCGTCGAAGGACATGCCGACGGTGCTGCCGGACGGGCTGCTGCTCGACGCCTTTCTGCGGCGCGAAGACCCGCGCGACGCCTTCATCAGCCGCAGGGCCAAAACCTTGCGCGACCTGCCACAGGGTGCGGTGGTCGGCACCGCGTCGCTGCGCCGGCAGGCGCTGGTCAAACATTTGCGGCCGGATCTGAAAATCGCGGCGCTGCGCGGCAACGTCGAGACGCGCTTGCGCAAGCTCGACGCCGGCGACGCCGATGCGACGCTGCTCGCGGTCGCGGGCTTGAAGCGGCTCGGCCTGCTTGCCGCCGCCACCATGATCCTGGAGATCGACACGTTCTTGCCCGCAGTCGGTCAAGGCGCGATCGGCATCGAGACCCGCGCCGACGACGAAGCGACGCGCGCCCTCGTCACGAGGGTCAATGACGCCGATACCGCCATGGCGCTCGCTGCCGAGCGCGCGTTCCTGGCCGTGCTCGACGGCTCCTGCCGCACGCCGATAGCCGGGCATGCCCGCGTGCGCGACGGCACGCTGCGGTTTCGCGGCATGATCGTGCGGCCCGACGGCAGCGAAGCCCATGAAGCGACGCGCGAGGGCCGCTGTGCGGCCGCCGCCGCGCTCGGCGCCGACGCCGGCCGCGAGCTGAAAGATCGCGCCGGCCCCGACTTCTTTGCGCGGGGCTGAACGGTGCGCCTTCTCGTCACGCGGCCCGAGCCCGACGCCGAGCGCACCGCCGCCGCGCTGCGCCGGCACGGCCACAGCGTCGTCACGGCGCCGCTTGTTCGCATCGAGCTGATCGCGGATGCAGTGATCGACGATCGGCCTTGGGCCGCGATCCTGGTCACCAGCGCCAATGCGGCCGCGGCAATCGCGATGCATGAACGCAAGCGCGCGCTGCTCGATGTCCCGGTGTTCGCCGTGGGCAATCGGAGCGCCGCGGCGATGCGCGCCGCCGGCTTTGCCGACGTTGTTTCGGCCGGCGGCGCCGCCGCCGATCTGGCGCGTCGCGTTGGCGGCCGGCTGAAACCGGGAGCCTGCCTGCTCTATCTCGCCGGCGAAGATCGCGCCGGCGACCTTGCCGGCGATTTACGCGCTCAGGGGTTTGTGGTGCAGACGGCAAATGTCTATCGCGCCGTCGTCGCAACGACGTTGCCGCAAGACGCAACCGATGCCTTGGCGGGCGGCCTCGACGGCGTACTGCACTTCTCGCGCCGCAGCGCCGAAGCCTATGTGAAAGGCGCGCGCGCGACAGGCCTGCTGCCGCGCGCGCTTGCGCCGGCGCAATTCTGCCTTTCGGAGCAAACAGCCGCGCCGCTCCGCCGCGCCGGCGCCGTCTTGATACGCGTCGCATCGCGGCCAAATGAAGCGGCGTTGATCGCGCTGATTTGCGGACAGGCGAGCTGATCGCATTGTCGTTGCGCGCGCCGGTGCGATTGCGGCCATCGTTGGCCCGTACTATGCCGTGGCGGCTCGAAGCGCGCCGCAAGCGGACGGTCGCGCCTGGAGACAGCATGAGCGATCCCAACAGCCCACCGCGCCGGCGGCCGCCGACCATCGACCTGACCGCACAGGAGGTCGAGACCGAACAAGCGCAACCGTCATCCGGCGGTGAGCGGGGAACGGCGCAAAAATCGGCACGCTGGAATTTTGCCGACCTGACCGCGTCACACGCAATAGCCGCTGTCGCAGGCGCGGTCATCGTCGCCGCTGTCGTCGCAATCCTCTGGGGTGCGGGGATCATTCCGCCGGGCAACGGCTTGCCGCCGCCACAGTCGGTCCGGGCCGCGCCTGAGGTTTCAGCGCAGCTCAACAAGATCGAAAGCGAGCTGCAAAGGCGCGCGCCCGCGCCCGACCCGGCGCTGATGTCGAGGCTCGCCGCGCTCGAAGCCCAGACCAAGACGCTGGGCGACTCGCTTGCAGCACTCAACCGCCGGCTCGACGAGATTGCCGTTGCGGCGAAAAGCGCCGGTGAACGCGCCGATGCCGCCACCGCCGCGGCGAAGACCGCGGGCGAACGCGCCGACGCCGCTTCTGCCGCGGCCAAGCAGACGGCGCAGTCCGCACAAACCGCGGCGCAGTCCTCCGTTCAGCGCAGCGATCTCGACGCGCTCGCAAATCGCGTCGCGGCACTCGACCGCCAGATCACCGTCCTCGGCAACGCCACGGCGCAGCAACCGACCAGCACCGACGACCACGCCGCGCGCGCCGCATTGGCCGCGCAGGCGCTGCGCGCCGCAGTCGAACGCGGCGCGGCGTATCAGGCCGAGCTGGCCGCGGTGAAATCGCTCGGCTCACCGCAGGCGGACGTGGCGCCGCTCGAACCATTCGCGGCGAGCGGCGTTCCGAGCGCCGCCGGCCTTGGCCATGAACTGGCGCAACTCACGCCGTCGCTGCAGCGCGCCTCCGGGACGCCGGCCGCCAAAACCACGTTTCTGACGCGGCTCGAGGACAACGCCAAAAACCTGGTGCACGTGACGCCGGTCGATGCGCCGCCGGGCGACGATCTCTCTTCCATCATCGCCCGTCTCAATATCGCCGCTGCGCACGCCGATATCGCCGCGGCCTTGACCGACATCGCCCGCTTGCCGCAGCCGTTGCAAACACTTGCCGCGCCGTGGGTGCAAAAAGCCAATGCGCGCAACGCCGCCATCGCCGCCGCGCACAACATCGCCGCCGACGCGCTCGCCGGCCTCGGCAAATCCGACAGCCAATGATCCGCATCGTCTTATTCCTCATCGTCGTCGGCCTCTTGTCGGTCGGAGTGGCGTGGCTCGCCGACCGGCCGGGCGACGTCCTCATCACCTGGCAGGGCCTGCGCATCGAGACTTCGCTCATGGTTCTGGCCGTGGCGATCCTGGTGCTGATGGCGCTGATTGGCATCGTTTTCAGCGCCATCAGCACCGTCGTGCGGTCGCCGGTCGTACTGGCGAGGCTGCGGCGCCACCGCCGCGGCGAACGCGCCTACGAGGCGATCTCCAACGGCCTGATCGCGATCGGCGCCGGCGACGTCGCGGCCGCGCATAAACACGCAGGCGACGTCAACCGCCTCGCGCCCGGCGAGCCGCTGGCGCTTTTGCTCACCGCGCAGACGGCACAGCTTGCCGGCGACCGCGATGCCGCCGACCGAGCCTTTCGCGCCATGGCGAGCCGCACCGACACCAAGGCGCTCGGCCTGCATGGTCTGTTCGTCGAGGCGCACCGCCGCAACGACCCGGTCAGCGCCCGCGCCTATGCCGAAGAGGCGGCGCGCACCGCGCCGACGCTTAGCTGGGCCGCGCGCGCCGTGCTGGAATTCCGCAGCGCCGCCGGCGACTGGGCCGGCGCGCTTTCGCTGCTCGAGCGCGGCAAGCGCGCGCTCGAAAAGGCCGTTTATCGCCGCCAGCGCGCCGTCCTGCTCACCGCGCAGGCCATGGCCGGCCAGGATACCGACCGCGACAATGCCAAGCAGGCGGTGCTCGAAGCCGTCAAACTCGAGCCGACGCTGGTGCCGGCCGCCTCGCTCGCCGGCCGCATGCTCGCCGAAGCCGGCGAATTGCGCAAAGCCTCGCGCATCGTCGCCAAAGCCTGGCGCGCCAATCCGCATCCCGACCTGGCGCAAACCTATTCCGAGCTGCGCTTCGGCGACGCCGCGCGCGACCGCCTGGCGCGGGTCGAAGCGCTGATCAGAAAAACGCCGGGCCATATCGAAAGCGCGCTCGCGGTGGCGCGCGCCGCGCTCGACGCCCGCGAATTCGGCAAGGCACGCGCCGCGCTGGCGCCGTATCTGTCGGTGCTGAGCCGGCGCGTTGCGCTGCTGATGGCGGAGCTGGAACGGACCGAGCGCAACGACGAGGGCCGCGCCCGCGAATGGATGGCGCGCGCCCTTCACGCCGCCCCCGATCCGCAATGGACCGCGGACGGCCATGTTTCCGACCACTGGCACCCGGTGTCGCCCGTCACCGGCCGGCTCGACGCCTTCGAATGGCGCGTGCCGCT
>JASHSE010000351.1 GCA_030036975.1 Xanthobacteraceae bacterium
AGGATGAGGCCGAGGCGCTGGGGCCTGCATCCTTCGAGGCGCGCCTGCGGCGCGCACCTCAGGATGAGGAATGAGGGCAGCGAATAGAGCGTCAATGCACCACGATGGCGGTGGCGCTCATGCCTTCATGCTGAACGAGATCGAACAGCGTGGTGGCGCCGCGCATCGGCGCTTATAAAGCAAACAACGCGTTGAGAGTTAATCGGCCGCCGTCGTCGCGACCATCCAGGCCATGCGGCAATGTGCGGCAATGACACGTGGCCCAAGCCATGAATCCATCAAGGCGTTCAGGTTAAATTAGCCGCCATCCGCCGCGCCGAGCCTTGAGATAAAGAGCATGCCCCCTCTGATCCGCCCGCTGTTGATCGCTTTCCTGCTCGCAACCAGTTCGGCTTTGGCCCAGGATTCCGGGTCGGAAACCAACCGGGCGGCGAGCACCATCGATACGACGCCGCCCGGCACGCTCAATCCGCAGCCGCTGCCGCCGCTGCCCAACCCCGATGCGCCGAACGTGCCGGCGCGGGAGTTGTTCGCCCGCAAGCTGACGCCGTTGCCGGGACCGGCGCGCGCCATCGGCTCCTATGCGGACGGCTGTATGGCTGGCGCGGTTTCGCTGCCGATCACCGGGCCGACCTGGCAGGTCATGCGGCTGTCGCGCAACCGCAATTGGGGCAATCCGGAACTCATCCAATTCATCGAGCGGCTCGGCGCCAACGCCAAGAAGGTCGGCTGGAACGGGCTTCTGATCGGCGACATGGCGCAGCCGCGCGGCGGCCCGATGATCAGCGGCCACGCCAGCCATCAGATCGGGCTCGACGTCGACATCTGGTTCACGCCGATGCCCAATCACGTGCTGTCGCGCGAGGAGCGCGAAATGGACGGCGCCGCCAACATGGTCGAACCGAGCGGGCTTGACGTCGATCCCAAAGTCTGGACGCCGGCCCACATGGCGGTGGTGCGCGCCGCCGCCGAAGATCCGCAAGTGACGCGCATCTTCGTCAACGCCGCGATCAAGAAGGAAATGTGCAGCGAAGCCGGAACCGACCGCGCCTGGCTCGCCAAGGTGCGGCCGTGGTGGGGCCACGCCGAGCACTTCCACGTCCGCCTCGCCTGCCCGCCCGACAGCCCGCAATGCAAGCCGCAGCCGCCGGTGCCGCCGGGCGACGGCTGCGGCCATGCGCTCGATTATTGGTTCAAGGAGTCGGTGCTGCACCCAAAACCGCCGCCAGGGCCGGCGCACCCGAAGTTCATAACGCTCAAAGGATTGCCGGCGGCGTGCCGCGCCGTCGTCAAGGCGCCGTGACGGCGGCGCGCCGTTTTATGAATTCCGCTCATCCCCGCGCAAGCGGGAATCCAGGACCGGGCCCCGCTTTCGCGGCGACGAGCGGAAGCCGAACCTCGATCTGCGTTTTGTTGTTACATCGCCGCCGGCCCGGCAAATACCCTGTGCTGCGCCCATTGGGCGAGCAGGGTGAGGACCAGCGCACAGGCGACGATCAACGCGGCGAAGACGCGCGCGCGCGGCAGCGACGTCTGCAGCATCGGCGGCAGGCCGGTAAGCAAAACGTAAGCGCCGTAAAGGCCGGTGAGCATGAGAAAGTGCAGCCCCGGCAACAGCAGAAAAATTCCGGCGAGCCACACCGGCGTGTACGAATAAACCGCAAGCGCGAGCGCGGCGGCGAAATTCCGCCGTCCACCGAACAGCGGCGCGGTGAGATAGAGCAAAAGCCCAAGCACGAGCACCACGGCGAAGTTTTCCAGATAGAAGAAGATCGCGCCGAAAATGCCGTCGAACAGCGCCGCGCGCACCACGCCGGTCCCCGGAACGATGACGCCGATGATGCACGCGCCGATGAACCCGCACAGCGCCGGAACGAGCGCCAGCAGCCCCACGGTGCGGGTCATCAGAGCGACCCAATCGATCGGTTCCTTGGCGACGCGCGGCCAGGCGCGAGCCGGGTCGATCAGGATCGCTATCGCGTGCAAAAAGTCTTTCATTGCGGAAAAACTTGCTCAGGCGGCGGCGCCGATCAGCGCCGCGCCTTTTTCGGCGATCATCATGGTCGGCGCGTTGGTGTTGCCCGAGGTGATGGTCGGCATCACCGAAGCGTCGACGACGCGCAGCCGCTCGAGGCCGATGACGCGTAGCCGCTCATCGACCACAGCCAGCGGATCGCTCGGCAGGCCCATTTTGGCAGTGCCGACCGGATGAAAAATCGTGGTGCCGATGTCGCCCGCGGCCTTGATCAGAGCCTGCTCGTCGTCTTCCGGCACCGACGAGCCCGGCAGATATTCGGTCGGGCGATAAGCCGCGAGCGCCGGCTGCCGCACGATGCGCCGCGTCAGACGGATCGCGCTCGCCGCGACGCGGCGGTCCTGGTCCGTGCTCAAGTAATTGGGCTTGATCGCCGGCGCATCGGCCGCTTGTCGCGAGGCGAGCCGTACTTGACCGCGGCTCGACGGCTGCAGGTTGGCGACGCTCGCCGTGAACGCCGGAAACCTGTGCAGCGGGTCGCCGAACTTATCGAGCGACAGCGGCTGCACGTGATATTGCAGGTTGGCGCGCACCTGATCGGAATCGGAGCGGGTGAACAGGCCGAGCTGCGACGGCGCCATGGTCAGCGGGCCGCGGCGGAACAGCGCGTATTCGGCGAGCATGCCGGCAAAGCCGAGCGGCGCATGATAGCGCTCGTTGAGCGTCTTGATGCCTTCGACCTTGTAGATCAGCCGCAGCTGCAAATGGTCCTGCAGATTGGCGCCGACGCCCGGCCGGTCGAGCACGACCGCGATGCCGCACTCGCGCAAATGCCCGGCCGGACCGACGCCGGACAACAACAGAAGCTGCGGCGAGCCGATCGCGCCGGCGGCCAGAATCACCTCGCCGCGGCAGCGCGCGCTGCGGGTCTCGCCGCCCTGCCGCCAGCGCACGCCGGCGGCGCGCCGGCCGTCGAACACAATGGCCTCGGCCAGACAGCCGGTCTCGAGCCGCAGATTGGGCCGCTGCAGCACCGGCTTGAGAAACGCGGTGGCCGACGACCAGCGCCGGCCGCGCTTCTGGTTCACATGAAAGGCGCAGCAGCCTTCGTTGTCGCCGGTGTTGAAGTCGGCGATGGATTTGATGCCGGCCTCGGCGGCGGCGGCGCGGAACGCTTCGAGCAGTTGCCAGTGCACGCGCGGCGGTTCGATGCGCAATTCGCCGCCGACCCCGTACTTGTCGCTGTCGCCGAGAAAATGGTTCTCGTGCTTCTTGAAATACGGCAGCACGTCGTCCCAACCCCAGCCGGTGAGGCCGAGCTGGCGCCAATGGTCGTAATCGGCGGCCTGGCCGCGCATATAGATCATGGCGTTGATCGCCGACGAGCCGCCGATCGCCTTGCCGCGCGGATAATTGAGCACGCGGCCGTTCAGCCCGGCTTCCGGCTCGGTCTTGAAGCACCAGTCGGAGCGCGGGTTGCCGATGGCGAACAGATAGCCGACCGGAATGTGGAACCAGATCCAATTGTCGCGGCCGCCGGCTTCGAGCAGCAGCACGCGCTTTTGCGCATCGGCGGACAGCCGATTGGCGAGCAGACAGCCGGCCGAGCCGGCGCCAATGATGATGTAGTCGTATTCGCCTTCGATCGGCGTCGGCTCGGACATTGCGGCCTCGCTGCTGGTCCCCATCGCCAGAACACGCCGACCATAACACACGCCTTGGCGATCGACTCAAGCGAGCCACTTGTCTCGGTCCCGACCGAGCCGCATAGTGTTCGGGCACGACGAACGGCACGCTGCGCGCGTGCCGTCAGCGCCCGGAACGACGGTTCCCCAAAGCGGTCGTGGCGATCCCGACAATATCCGCCGGGCTTGCGCGGAGCGCGCCGCGCGACCGCATTGGAGAACCGTCATGGTGCAGAAAAAGCGCTTCGCCGCGGCTGTTGCCGTGGCGCTGGCCATTGCGTTGACCGGACATTCCGCCGCCGCGCAACAAAATTCCATTACCGTGTTCGCCGCCGCGTCGATGAAGAACGCACTCGACGACGTCGATGCGGCTTTCAGCAAAACAAACGGCGTCAAGGTGGTGGCGAGCTATGACGCCAGCTCGGCGCTGATCAAGCAGATCGAAGCCGGCGCGCCCGCCGACGTCTTCGTTTCCGCCGACCTGAAGTGGATGGACTATGGGGTGCAGAAAAAGGTCATCAAGAACGACACCCGCGTCAATCTGCTCGGCAACACGCTGGTCCTGATCGCGCCGAAAGATTCCAAAGTCGGTAACGTGACCATTGGGCCGGGTTTTGATCTCGCCAAGCTTGCGGGCGACGGGCGCATCGCCACCGGCGACGTGAGGGCCGTCCCGGTCGGAATATACGCCAAGGAGGCGCTGGAAAAACTCGGCGTCTGGGCTTCGGTCGCCTCGAAGATGGCGATGACCGCCAACGTACGCGCCGCGCTTATTCTGGTGGCGCGCGGCGAGGCGCCGTTCGGCATTGTTTATTCGACCGACGCCAAGGTCGAGCCCGGCGTCAAAATCGTCGCCACGTTTCCCGAGAATACGCATCCGCCGATCATCTATCCGGTGGCGGCGACGACGAACGCCAGACCCGCCACGGCCGCGTATCTGGCGTTCCTGCGCTCGTCGACGGCGCGGACAATTTTCCAGCGCTACGGCTTTGCGGTCCTGGCAAAGCCGACGTCATGAATGAGATTATCGCCACGTATCCCGGGCGCAGCGCAGCGCGAAGCGGTGCGCTGCAGACCCGGGATCGTCGCATGCGACGGCCCCGCGTCAGTGGTGCACCGCCTCGCGCTGCACCGCATCCGGGGAACGGGCTTACGAATGTTTGACATCGGGCCTGAGCAATGGACGGCGGTCGCGCTGTCGCTGCGCGTATCGGTCGTCGCCACCGCCTGCGCGCTGCCGTTCGGCATCGCCATTGGTTGGCTCTTGGCGCGCCGCAAATTCTGGGGCAAGACGCTGCTCGACGGCATCGTGCACCTGCCGCTGGTGTTGCCGCCGGTCGTCACCGGCTATCTGCTGCTGATTTCGTTCGGCCGGCGCGGCCCGGTCGGCGCCTTTCTGTACGAGCATCTCGGCATCGTTTTTTCATTCCGCTGGACCGGCGCGGCGCTGTCCTGCGGCGTCATGGGCTTTCCGCTGATGATCCGGCCGATCCGGCTGTCGATCGAAGCGGTCGACCGCCGCCTCGAAGACGCCGCCGCCACGCTCGGCGCCAACCGCTTCCTGGTCTTTCTCACCGTCACGTTGCCGCTGGCAGCCCCCGGTGTGATCGCCGGCACGCTGTTGTGCTTCGCCCGCGCGCTCGGCGAATTCGGCGCCACCATCACGTTCGTGTCGAACATTCCGGGCGAGACCCAGACGATTTCGGCCGCGATCTACACGCTCACCCAAATACCGGGCGGCGACGCCGCGGCCGGCCGGCTCGTTGTCGTGGCGATCATGCTGTCGCTTGCCGCGCTGCTCGCCTCCGAATGGTTCGCGCGACGCGCCGCTCTCCGCGTTCATGGGGAATGAGCGTGCTCGCCGTTGAAGTCGAAAAGGTGCTCGGGACGCTCAAGCTTGCAGTGCGCTTTCAAGCGGCCGGCGGCGCCACGGCTTTGTTTGGGCCGTCGGGAGCCGGCAAGACCTCGACGGTCAACATGATCGCCGGCCTGCTGCGGCCGGATCGCGGTCGGATCGCGCTCGACGACACGGTGCTGTTCGACGCGTCGGCCGGCATCGACGTGCCGCCGCATCGGCGACGCATCGGCTACGTATTCCAGGATGGCCGACTGTTTCCGCATCTTTCGGTGCGGCAGAACCTCGACTATGGCCGGCGCATGAGCGGCCATCCGCGCGATGCCGGCGCGCTGGACCGTATCATCGCTCTGCTCGACATCGGCCACCTGCTCGAGCGGCGGCCGCGCATGCTCTCAGGCGGCGAGCGCCAGCGCATCGCCATCGGCCGCGCCTTGCTGATGCGCCCCCGGCTTTTGCTGCTCGATGAGCCGCTTGCCGCATTGGATGCAGCGCGCAAGCGCGAGATTTTACCCTATCTGGTCCGTTTGCGCGACGAAGCCGGCGTGCCGATCGTCTATGTCAGTCATATTGCGGCCGAGCTGGCCCGCATCGCCACCCACGTGGTTTGCCTGAACTGCGGACACGTCGTCGCCACCGACGGCGTCGACCTGCTCAAGGACGGCGATGCCGATGCGTTTGCCTGAGCTTCGCCCGCGGCGAAGCCAAGGATAAACAATCGCCGTTTGTCTGCCGCCGCCGCCGCGGATTATGATTCGGGATGGACTTTTCGCCACCGCTGACCGGCCGGCGCAGCGCGGTTGTGGGCATGCTGTGCGGCGCCGGCTCGGCATTGTTTTGGGCCTTGGGATTCGTCGCGGCGCGGCATGGCGTGCTGGCCGGCATGTCGCCGCTGGTGCTCTCGCTGCATCGCTTCGTCTGGCCCGGCCTGGCGCTGCTGCCGCTCGTCACGGCCAACGGGGGCGGCGATCTCGGCGGGCTCGGCTGGGGCCGCGGTATCACGCTGACGGCCTTCGGCGGCCTGCCGCTCGCGCTGTGGAGCTATATCGGCTACGTCTACGTGCCGCTCGGCCACGGCAGCATCATCCAGCCGTCCTGCGCCGCAGTTGGCGGGCTCGTCTTGGCGCGGCTCGTTGTCAAGGAGCCATTGCCGCCGCGCCGGATTGCCGGCGCCGCGATCATCGTCGCCGGCCTTGCCGTGATCGGCACCGAAGCGTTGCGCACCATGGGCCGGCAAGGAGTCTTGGGCGATCTCTTGTTCGTCGCCGCCGGCAGCTCGTTTGCGGTGTTCGGGATGCTGCTGCGGTTGTGGCACATTGCGCCAATGCGCGCCGCCGCGATCACCAGCGTGCTGTCGCTCATCGGGCTGCCGATCCTGTTCTTTACCTACGACAATCTCATCGCCGCCGGATTTCGGGAAAACCTGCTGCAGGCCGTGGTGCAGGGCGTGTTCGCCGGCCCCGCGGCGATCTATCTGTTCACCCGCGCCGTGATCCTGCTCGGCGCCGGCCGCGCCGCGCTCTATCCGTCGCTGGTGCCGCCGTTCTCGCTGCTGCTCGGTTTTCTGGCGCTCGGCGAAGTGCCGAGCCTGGCGCAGCTCGCCGGACTCGCCATCGTGGTGGTCGGATTTCGGCTAACACAGTAATCGTCATTCCGGGGCCGAGCGAAGCGAGGAGCCCGGAATCCATAACCCCGGCGCAGGGCTTATGGATTCCGGGCTCGCCGCTGCGCGGCGCCCCGGAATGACGGTTTAATCTTCCGGCCCGGCATATTTTCCGGCGGTGTGCGGGAACAGCGACTTGACGATCTTGAAGCGCGAGATGTCGACCGTCGCGTCCATGTGCAAAAAGATCGCCGCGTCGCGGAACAGCTTTTCCACGCCGAAATCGAGCATGGCGCCGTTGCCGCCGTGCAGCTCGAGCGCGTGCTGCGCCACTTTGAGGATTTCCTCCGAGGCGAACACCTTGGCCATGTTGCACAGCGTGTCGGCCTCGGGCGCGTTGTCGTCGACCGCGCGCGCGGCCCGCTCAAGGAGCCCGCGCACCGCCTCGATCCGCGTCGCCATGTCGGCGAGGCGCAGCGCCACCGCCTGGTGCTTGATCAGGATGCGTCCGCCCTGCACGTAATTCTGCACGTAGTCCGAGGTGACCTCGAAGGCGCGCACGCCGACGCCGAGATTCTTCGCCGCCTGGATGATTTTTCCCGGCCGGAAATAGACCGCGGCCTTGCCCAGCGCGTCGCCTTCGACCAACAAATGGTCGGCCGGCACCCGCATGTCCTCGAACACCAGTTCGCCGTTGTTCATGAAGCGGCAGCCGATGGTTTCGTTGCAGCGTGCGATGGTGAGCCCGGGCGTATCGCGCGGCACCAAAAAGCTCGACGTGCCGGCCAGCATGCCGACTTGCGGATTGGTGTTGGCATAGACCACGAACAGGCCGGCGTCGTAGCCGTTGGAAATGAACTGCTTGCGCCCGTTGATCACCCACTCGCCGTTCTCCTTCACCGCGCGGGTTTGCATCGCGGCTTCCGGCACGTTGTAAGGCAGCCAGCGGTCGGAGGCGCCGCGCGGCTCGGTCAGGCAATGCGCCAAGAGAAACTGCGGATCGGCAAGCAGTCGCGTAAACCATTTTTCCTGCAAGGCGCGCGGCGCCAGGTTACGCAACAGCACCGCCACTTTCCAGTTCTGCACCAGCTTGTCGGCTAAGCCGGAATCGCCGCGCGCGATTTCTTCGGCGATCAGCGCGAACGTCGCCACTTCGGTTGAGCGGTCGAGCTCGATGCCGCCGAATTCTTCCGGCACGCCGAGCGTGCGGATGCCGACCTTCTCGGCGCCTTCGAGGATCGCGCGCGGCAGCCGGTCTTCCGGATTCATCAGCCATTCGCGCTGCCAATTGCCGCGAATGAACGGAATGACGATCTCGTCGACGAAATCGCGGCAGCTTTGCCGCATCAGGCGCTGTTCTTCGGAGAGGCGGGTTTCCATGACGGGGTTGTGCTCAGATGAGAGGCCGGCGCATGCCTAAGCCCCTCCCCCTTGCGGGGAGGGGTTGGGGTGGGGGTAGGGAGCCTGCAATGCCTCGCGGATGAGGTACATCACACCCTCAATATTGCCCAACACCTCGTTATTCCAAAAGCGCAGCACGTTGAAACCTTGAAAATACAGATGGTCATCTCGCGCAGCGTCCGTGCGCAGTCCCTCATCTGTATTGTGTTGGCCGCCGTCGACTTCAATGACAAGCCGCGCGGAATAACAGGCAAAATCGACTATCAAGTGATCAATCGGGACCTGTCGGCGAAAGTGAAATCCTTCGGCCTTCAGCGGACGCAACTGCTGCCAAAGCCTCCTTTCGGCAAGGGTCTCATTTTTCCGCAGCTTGCGGGCAATCTGGTTTGCCATCTCGCAGACCGAGTTTGCGGCTTCACCCCACCCCGGCGGCCTGCGGCCGCCGACCCTCCCCGTCAAGGGGAAGGTTTTATGCCGCCTTGCGGCTCGCCAAAAACTCGCCCATGCGGTCGAGCGCTTTTAAAATATTTTCGGTCGAGTTGGCGTACGACACGCGCAGATAGCCCTCGCCGAGAACGCCGAAGTCGGGGCCGCCGATCAGCGCCACGCCGGATTCGTCAAGCAGCGCGTTGGCGAGCGGCTTGGACTTCCAGCCGGTGCGCTTGATGTTGGGAAAGGCGTAGAACGCGCCCTTGGGCGTGGTGCACGACATGCCGGGCAGCCTGTTCAGGCCGGCGATCACGACTTTGCGCCGGCGGTCGAACTCGGCGACCATCTTGGCGCATTCGTCCTGCGGGCCGGTGAGCGCGGCAAGGCCGGCATATTGCGTGGCCGCGTTGACGCAAGAATAGAGATTCACCGCGAGCTTGCGCGCATAATCGTAGAGCTTGCCGGGCCATACCGCGTAGCCGAGCCGCCAGCCTGTCATCGCGTAAGTCTTCGACCAGCCATTGAGCAGGATCAGCCGGTCGCGTATCGACGGATACGACAACAGACAGACATGCGTCTCGCCGTCGTAGAGCATGTGATCGTAAATCTCGTCGGACATGATCGCGACGTCGGGATGGCGCTCCAGTCCGGCGACGAGCTTGTCGACTTCGGCCTTCGGCGTGACGCCGCCGGTCGGATTGGCGGGCGAATTGAGGATGACGAGCCGCGTCCGCGGCGTGATCAGCTTGAGCGTCTCTTCGGCCGAGAAGGCGAAACCGTTCTCCTCGCGGATCGGCACCGGGATCGGCCGCGCCCCGGTATATTCGATCATCGAGCGATAGATCGGAAAGCCCGGATCGGGATAGAGGATGTCGGCGCCCGGCTCGCCGAACATCAGGACCGCCATGTACATGGTCGGCTTGCCGCCCGGCATGATCATGACGTCGTCGGGCGACACGTTCACCGCAAAGCGCTTGCCGAGATCGGCGGCGACTGCCTCGCGCAGCGGCAGAATGCCGACCGCCGGCGTGTAGCCGTGATGGCCGTCGCGCAACGCCTTCACCGCCGCCTCGACGATGAAGTCGGGGGTGCGGAAATCGGGCTGGCCGATGCCGAGATTGATGATGTTGCGGCCGGCGGCGGCAAGCTGGGTGGCGCGCG
>JASHSE010000352.1 GCA_030036975.1 Xanthobacteraceae bacterium
AAACACATGCGACAGTATGCATTGCCGCAGCAGCAGACCGGCGCGCGGATACGCCTTCGGCCTGTGTCCTAAGCTCGTAGGATGGGTTGAGCCCTTGCGAAACCCATCATCAAAACGCGACGCCGCATGATGGGTTTCGCTGCGCTCAACCCATCCTACATTGCTGTGTCCTAGGCGACGACGGAGAACGAAGATGATCCTATTGCGCCGACAATTTTTGCACCTCGCGGCCGGGGCAGCCATACTCCCAACCACCTCGCATTTTGCCAAAGCTGAAGCGTTTCCCGTCCGACCGATCCACATCGTGGTCGGATTTCCGGCCGGCGGCGCCGGCGATATCGTGGCGCGACTGATCGGTCAGCCGCTTGAGCAAAGAATCGGCCAATCCGTCGTCGTCGATGACCGGCCCGGCGCCGGGGGCAGTGTCGGCGCCGAGGCCGTCGTCCGGGCACCGCCCGATGGCTACACACTGATCCTGGCCGGTGGAAATAACGCCATCGACGCCACGCTCTACAGGAATCTTCCCTTCGATTTCGTCCGCGATATCGCCATGGTGGCGGGCATCATGCGCGACACCCTTGTCATGGCGGTCAACCCCTCATTGCAAGCCAAGGACGTCACGGAGTTCATTGCCTACGCCAAGGCCAATCCTGGCAAAATCAATATGGCGTCGGGCGGGAACGGCACGTCTTCGCATTTGGCGGGCGAGCTGTTCATGATGATGGCCGGCGTTGCGATGGTGCACGTGCCTTATCGGGGCCAAGGACCTGCGCTGGCCGACCTGGTGGCCGGACGGGTGCAGGTCATGTTTGCCCAACTGCCGTCGGCAATCGGGTTCATCCGCGGTGGACGGTTGCGGACGCTGGCGGTAACGACCGCGAAGGGTTGGCCGGCGCTGCCTGGAATTCCTCCGGTGGCCGATGTGGTGCCGGGCTATGAGGTGAGCGAGTGGTTCGGATTAGGCGCGCCAAAGGCGACGCCGGCCGCGGTTATTACAAAATTGAACAATGAAACCAATGCATGCTTGGCCAACCGCGCATTGGTCGCCCGCATGGCGGAACTGGGAGGCGCACCAATGGTGCTCAGTCCGAGCGAGCTTGACGCGTTCGTTGCCGCCGAGACCGATAAGTGGGCGAAGGTCGTCAAATTCTCCGGCGCGAAGATCAATTGATGCACGTCACCCTCGCTCGGCGCCAAATTATGCGGCGCCGATTTCTGCACCTTGCGGGCGGAGCCGCCGCACTGCCAATCACCGCGCATTTTGCCAAAGCCGAAGCCTTTCCCGTCCGACCGGTCCACATCGTCGTCGGATTTCCGCCCGGCGGCCCCGGCAGTATCGCGGCGCGGCTGATTGCTGAGCCGCTTCAACACAGACTGGGCCAACCCGTCGTGGTCGATAACCGGCCCGGCGCCGGGGGCAACGTCGGCACCGAGGCCGTCGTCCGGGCACCGCCCGACGGCTATACCCTGATCTTGGTCGGCGCACATAACGCCATCAGCGCCACGCTCTACAGGAATCTTCCGTTCGATTTCATCCGCGATATTGCCATGGTGGCGGGCATCATGCGCGGCCCTCTTGTGATGGTGATAAACCCCTCATTGCAAGCCAAGAACGTCACCGAGTTCATTGCCTACGCCAAGGCCAATCCCGGCAAAATCAATATGGCGTCGGGCGGGAACGGCACGACTCCCCATCTGGCCGGCGAGCTGTTCAAGATGATGGCTGGCGTCGCGATGGTGCACGTGCCTTATCGCGGCGACGCGCTTGCGCTGGCCGATCTCTTGGCGGGGCGCGTGCAGGTCATGTTCGCCAATCTGCCGCCGGCGATCGGGTTTATCCGCGATGAACGGTTGCGGGCGCTGGCGGTGACGACGGCGACGGCTTGGCCGGCGCTGCCAGGAGTCCCTTCAGTGGGTGACGTAGTGCCCGGCTATGAGGTCAGCGCCTGGCTCGGATTAGGCGCGCCAAAGGCCACGCCGGCCGCGGTTATTACAAAATTGAACAATGAAACCAATGCAAGCCTGGCCGACCGCGCATTGGTCGCCCGCATGGCGGAGCTGGGAGGCGCACCAATGGTGCTCAGTCCGAGCGAGCTTGACGCGTTCGTTGCCGCCGAGACTGATAAATGGGCGAAGGTGGTCAAATTCTCCGGCGCGAAGATCAATTGATGCACGTCACCCTCGCTCGGCGCCAAATTGTGCGCCGCCGATTTCTGCACCTTGCTGGAGGCGCTGCGACACATTGCCGGTCTTGCCGGGAATTCCGCCGCTGGCCTCCGTAGTTCCCGGCTACGAGATGAGCGCGTGGTACGGCCTCGGCGCGCCCAAGGCAACGCCGGCAGACGTGGTCGCGGCCCTCAACAAAGCCGTGAACGCAAGCCTTGCCGAGCCCGCCATCGCGGACCGCATTCGCGCGCTGGGCGCCGAGCCGATGATCATGAGCCCCAGCGAGCTCGACGCCTTCGTTGTCGCCGACACGCAAAAATGGGCCAAGGCTGTCAAATTCTCCGGTGCGAAGGTCGATTGATGCGGAATTCGGATGATTCGTCCCTCGTCATTCCGGATCGCCGCGGAAGCGGCGAGTCCGGAATCCATAACCCCGGCGCAGGGCTTTTGGATTCCGGGTTCGCCGCTTCGCGGCGCCCCGGAATGACGATCGGCGGAATGCCGTATAATCCGCCGTAGCTCGCGCAGTGAGGCGGTTCACTCGGCCCCAGAATGAGAACGAATTGCCCGGATTTCATTCGATGGCTGTTTAATGAATATTTCGTAGTTCGTTCAATTCGCTAGCATCGAAAAGAGTACAAAAGGCGACCGGGGAAAACCAGCATTCTTCGGCAAAGCTTTAATGACTTTCTCGCTTCGGCTCCAATCCGTTCACCCCCCTGGGTTCCGCTAACGTTCACGGCAAAAATGGCTCTTTCAGCAGCCTGCTGGAGCATGATGATTTTAGAGCATTTCCCGACGATGCTGAATCGTCATTGCGAGCGAAGCGAAGCAATCCAGTGCGGCGCCGCCGTTCTGGATTGCCCGTCGCTTCGCTCCTAGGAAGAAAGCAAGTAGCCCGGATTGAGCGAAGCGAAATTTGGCGGACGGCGATACAGCCGCGATGTTGAACCCGGGTTTCGCGGCGCTCAACCCGGGTTACAAGCTGCTTTCATCCAAGAGGATCGGCCGAAGGCCGGTCCCCAACTCGCAATGACGACGGACTTGACTGCATCTTGCTCTAACGAGCGGGGCTGGTCGACGCGGCGGTGTTTTCCGAATGACGCAGGCTGCTTTGCTTATGCGGCGCCGCGTG
>JASHSE010000353.1 GCA_030036975.1 Xanthobacteraceae bacterium
GCAATCCATATCCCCTGTACTGGATCCCCTGTACTGGGCTTATGGATTCCGGGTTCCTCGCTTCGCTCGGCCCCGGAATGACGAGCCAGCTTTGGTTTTCCCGCGCAACCTAACAGCGGGACGTTGCTGCGAGCCGTTGGCGTCGCTGCGCTCGGCGCGATAGATTGCGCGCCCGCGCCGTCTGGCGCGCGTACAAATCGGAGAGGCACGTCATGGAGCCGCTGCCGAAGGGCGCCAATTTCGTCCGCGCCAAAACTTTGTGGGAAATCGGACTGCACATCGCCGGCAATCCGGCGACGCCGTACGGCGGCAACCGCGATATGGTCATCACCGTCGGCAGCGGCTCCGGGCCGCGCTTTCGGCCGTGGCTGCGCATGGCGTCCGGCTCGGCGATCCTGGCCGAGGAGGTGGCGGCCGGCGGCGGCGTCGATCTCGCTTTCGTCAATCCGTCGGCGCTGCTGACGCAGGCCTACCGCGGCGTCGGCCTGTTCAAGAAACCGCTGCCGCTGCGCATCGTCGCCTCGTATCCAAGCTGGGACCGCTTCGTCTTCGCTGTGCACCCGCGCGCCGGCATCCGTTCGCTCGCCGACATCAAAACCAAGCGCTATCCGCTGCGCGTCTCGGTGCGCGAAGATCCGACCCATTCGACGCTGATCCTGATCGAGCAGGCGTTTGCGCTGCACGATTTTAGTCTCAGCGACGTCGAATCGTGGGGCGGGCGCCTGGTGCTGTGCGGCGGTCCGTCCGACACGCGCCGGCTCGAACCTTTGGCGCGCGGCGAAATCGACGCGGTGTTCGACGAAGGCATCAAGGTCTGGCTGGCGGAGGCACTGGCGGCGGGGCTCGTGCCGATCGAACTGAATGATGACGAATTCGCCGCCATGGGCAAGCTCGGCTGGCGGCGCGTCGTGCTGCCGAAGGCGCGCTTTCCGCAACTCGGCAAGGACGTCGACACGCTCGATTTTTCCGGCTGGCCGATCTATTGCAACGCCTCCTTGCCCGAGCAGACCGCCTACGATGTCTGCACCGCGCTCGCCGCGCGCGAGGCCGAGATTCCGTTCGAGAAGGGCAGCGACGGCTCGGCACTGCACATGGTCAGTGACACCGACACCACCCCGATGGACGTGCCGCTGCATTCCGGCTCGGAGCGCTGGTATCGCGAGCATGGTAAACGTTGAGGTAAGCGCTCGCGGACATAACGCGAACAGAAGCGCGACTCCGCGGTCTTCGCGTGCTTCGCGCCTCCCGCCGCGGCTGTTCGACGGCGCGGTCGTCTGATACAATCTGATGCAAATTGAGTTCGCGATCGAACGTCGCGGAACCGGGGCTGGGCGGCGCCGGTTTGAGTCTTGTCTCCTTAAGTATGGAGTGGTCCGGTGGCTCCGCGTGCATATTGGAAAGGCTACCTGAAGCTTTCGCTGGTGTCGTGTCCGATCGCGCTGTTTCCGGCGACCTCCGGCCGCGAGAAGATCAACTTTCACCAGCTCAACCGCGAAACCGGCAACCGCATCCGCTACCGCAAGGTCGACGCCGAAACCGGCGACGACGTCGAGGCTGCCGACATCGTCAAGGGCTACGAGGTCAGCAAGGGCGACTACATCGTGCTCGAGCCGGACGAGCTCGAGGCGATCGCGCTCGACAGCAAGCGCACCATCGAAATCGACGAGTTCGTGCCGAAGAACGAGATCGACGACCTCTATCTGGCCGATCCGTACTACGTCGTTCCCGACGGCGAGGTCGGCCAGCAGGCATTCGCGGTGATTCGCGAGGCGATCCGCAAAGAAGGCATGGTGGCGATCGGCAAGGTGGTGTTCACCTCGCGCGAGCACATCATCGCGCTCGAGGCGCGCGGCAAGGGAATGATGGGCGTGACCTTGCGCTACCCCTATGAGGTGCGCCGGCAGGACGAATTTTTCGAGGACATCGAGGACGAAAAGGTCCCAAAGGACATGCTCGATCTTGCCGCCCACATCGTCGATACCAAGCGCGGCAAATTCCAGCCGGAAAAATTCCAGGACGAGTACGAGGACGCACTGAAGGAATTGCTGCGCAAGAAGCAGCGCGGCGAAGAGATCGAACGGCCGAAAGAGCGCGCACCTTCCAACGTCGTCAATCTGATGGATGCGCTGCGCCGCAGCCTCAAAGCGGAAGGCGAGCGGCCGTCGGCGCGTCCCGGCAAGAAAGGTCGCAAGCGGGTTGACGGCCAGCGTGAGATGCTGTTGCCGATTCCCGGCAAGAAGTCGAAGGAAGCCCCCGTCAAGCGGGCGACCCGACCGACAGCGCGGCGAAGAAGCGCCGGCTAGGGCCAGCGAACCTCGCGCGTCTCTTCAATTGGTGCCGCTTCAAACATATTCGATGAGAGACGGCTTCGATGAGAGATAGCGTGTCGCGGACCGGACAACGGTTACAGCGACATACATCGGCATGACGCGCGCTTAAGCGCGCAAGACGCGAAATTATCTGGCCGATCGTTTGCCGCGGCCGCGCCTGAGTGGTTTTTCCTTGCGGCCTTTCAGCGGAATGACCTCGGCGCTCGCGCCGGCGCTACGCCGCAAGGCCGCGCGCAGGTCGACCGGGCGACCGTGCTTTTTCAACAGATCGGCGAACGCTTCGTCGGCCAGCTCCTGAAACGTCATCATGCGGTCGCGCGCCAACAGATCGAGCGCTGCCCAGCTTTCGTCGTCGATCTGGATGCGTTTGCCCGGCATGGCACGCTCCTTGGTCGTTCGGCAGCCGCCACAAATATTCGATACCGGACCAAAGCGCCAGCGCCACAGCGGCATCACGCGCACAGGCGCAAATTATTTCTCCCTGGGCGGCACCCGCTTGCCCTTCTTGCGCGCCTTGGACAATCCGATGGCGATAGCCTGCTTGCGGCTCTTCACCTTGCCGCCGCGACCTCTCTTGCCGCTTCGTGCCGTGCCGCGCTTGTAGCGGCGCATCTCGCTTTCCACCTCGCGCCCAGATCCACGGGAATATTTCCGTTTCCTCTTCTTCGCCATTGCGCTCCTCCTGAAAAATGCCGCACGAACGACCATCTACAAACGCGCCGCGCGGCCGATAAAGGTACCGCGGGAGCGATTTGCCGTCAGGCGCCCGCAATCCGATCAAATAACCGTTAGGACGGGTGTCGAGTTCCCGACGATTGGCACGGCGATGAAATGCGCGGCGATCGAAGAGGCGAATTCGCCGATCTGGCGGTGAAGACTTGCGTCGGCGCCATGCGGAACTGGCGGCAAAGGCGGCGATTATGAGCTTGTGGCGTCTATGTTGGAGCCGAGGCTCATGTTGAAAGAGACCTTAAGCAACTGGTCCAATCACAAGTGTTCGACGTTCGGCGCAGCGCTGGCATACTACTCGATCTTCTCGTTCGGCCCGCTGATGCTGATCGCCACTGTCATTGCCGGCATGGTGTTTGGAACCGACGCCGCCCGCGGCGAGATCACGGGCCAAGTGCGCAAGCTGCTCGGCGATTCCGGCGGGCAAGCGTTGCAGGCGCTGCTCAACGGTGCCGATCATCCCTATCAGGGGTTGCTGGCGACGATTTTCGGGGTCGGCACGCTGTTATTTGCCGCCATGAGCGTCGTGGTCCAGCTTAAGACCGCGCTCAATACGATCTGGGAGTGCGACGCCGCCGCGCAAGGCAACTGGTGGGACCTCGTGCGCAGTTACCTGGTGTCGCTCGCCGGCGTCCTCTCGCTCGGCTTTCTGCTCCTGGTTTCGCTGATCCTTACCACGGCGCTTTCGACAGTCGGCAAATATTTCGGCTCTTACCTGCCGGAACCGACGTTGCAGGTCGTCGGCTCCGGGGTTTCCTTTGTGGTCATTACCTTGCTGTTCGCGATGATGTTCAAATGGCTGCCGGATGCACCGGTCTATTGGCGCGACGTGTGGCTCGGGGCGGCGCTGACCGCCGCCTTGTTCGAAGGCGGCAAATTTCTGATCGGCTATTATGTCGGCAAGCTCGCGCTGCAGTCGACCTATGGGGCGGCCGCCTCGCTGGTGATGCTGCTGATCTGGGTCTATTACTCGGCGCAGATCGTGCTGCTCGGCGCCGAGTTCACTCACGTCTACGCGCGCCGGCACAGTGCCCGGCGGCAGGGTTCTGGGCCCGGAGCGGCCGCAAAGCCGGATGCGTCTGCCGCATTCAGGCCGCCGCCCAGGCGCGCCGCATCCGGTTGACACCCAATACCGCAGCCGGCAGCGAACGTCCGGCCTGCCCAAATGGATCAGGCTAAATAGAAAGAAGGCTGATCTCACGGCGCTGCCGCGTTGACGCGGACTGCCGCGTTCACTCGCTCAGCTCTGCGACGTCGCAACAGACACAATCGCCGATGCGCAGCCGCTCGCCCTGCCCGCTCGCCAGCAAGGCGCGAGCCTCCTCTTCGGTCTCGGCCTCCACGCACCAGTCCTCGAGCCGCGTAACCTGAACGGTGGCATAAAATGTCTTGGGTTTCTTCTTGGGCAGCGCCACCGCGGGTCCCCCGAATCAGTTCGCTGCATGAATTATAGCGGGGTTGGCCCATAGCCGGCAGAAGTCGAAACGGCGCCGTCGCGCCTCGGGCGCGTCCGCAGCAGCAAGGCGCGCCTTGAAGCGTCGAAAAGCGGCGTTCTGGCGTTACCCGGCCGTCAGCTTCAACGGGCAGGAGCCGGGCTTGCCGCGCGGCGTCCGCTTTTGGCTTCGGCCGCATACGGCCGAACGGGAAGCTGCAATACGGTCGCGTATTGTCCAGGGCGCAGCCGTGTCAGCAATACGACTCTGCCGTCCGGGAACTCGATCGAATCGTGATGGGTCGCGGGATTATCCATGTTGATCTGACGGAA
>JASHSE010000354.1 GCA_030036975.1 Xanthobacteraceae bacterium
ACGATATCATTGCCCTTCGGCCATTGATGCCGACGGTTCTCGATCTCATTCCTCAAGCCAAGCCAAGAGTGGTGACGCACGTCCGCGGGGAATAGTGGCCGGCAGCCCCATGGCGCGCGGCGTTGCGACCGATGTCGATAATCGGGGGAGGTACTGATTGCGCGGCGATTTTCAACCGTTGGATTCCCGCTTTCGCGGGAATGAGCGGAAGCCATCAGCCGGGCTCCGTATCATCCCTCAGAGTGACGGACAAAAGGCGTTGCGCGCCTGTCGTTCATCACCAGATACGGATTGACGAAGCACATGGCGCCTTTGCCGATGGCGTTTTCGCAGCCCTGCTGGCTCGAATAGCCGCACTGCACCAGCGCGCCCGGGTGGGGGTTAAACCCGCACCATTGCTGAGCCTGCGCGCCGGTGGCCGAGAAGGTGGTCAGCGCCATGGCCGCTGCGGCCGTCACGGCCGCCGATAAAACGATCCCGCATCGCATTTGGTGATCTCCGTTCCCTGGCCCCTGGCCCGCTTGCCCCATAGCGGGGAATCGCCGGCGCATAAAGCACCGCGTCAAGTATGTCGCACCGCCGCGATGGCACCAATGAGGCCGGCCGGTTCGGCGACCGGCAGCGAGCAGGTTTCGCCGACGCAGACGAAGGCGGCCGGCTCGCGCGCTGCTTTGAGCTTTTCATGCGCCGGGTGGCCCGGCCGCAAGGCTGCCGCCGAAGGCGCATGCAGCACGATGCGATCGAGCGGTGGCAGCGCACGCGCCGCCGCGAGCAGCGCGTCGGCGCCGCCGCCATCCCCGGTGATGACGATCTCGGCAGCGCGCAGCCGCAGATCAACGGCGTTGAGCAGCGCCATGTGCATGTAGAGGTTCTCAACCGCCTGCGGCGCGATGGCGGCAATCAGGCGATCGGCCTTCTCGCGCCAGGCATCGTCGCCGGCCAGCACCGCCAGGCGAATGAGATTCCCGGCCGCGACCGCATTGTGGTTCGGGGTTGCTTCGTCGGTCGTCGCCGCCGGGCGGATGACGAGGCCCTCGGCGTCCGCGGCGGTGAGATAATAGGTGCCGTCGTCCGCATTGGCGTAGTCGCGATCGAGCGCGCGTTGCCAGGCGAGCGCTTGCTCAAGGTAGCGCTGCTCTCCCGTCGCTTCGTACAGCGCGAGCGCGGCGCGGATCATGGCGGCGAAGTCCGACGCAAGCCCTGGAAACTTCAGCTGACCGTCGCGCCAGGAGTGACCGAGCCGATCGCCTTTGGTCATGGCGCGCGCGATGAAATCGAAAGCGCGCGCCGCCATGTCGCGCCATATCGGCTCGCCGAACAGCAAGCCGGCATTGACGAGCGCGGCGATCATCAGCCCGTTCCAGTCCGCCAACACCTTGTCGTCGAGGCCGGGTCGCACGCGGCTATTGCGCACGGCAAGGAGCTTTGCGCGGAGCGCCGCCAGCCGTCTTTCGTCCTCGTCCCCCACCCTTCCCTCCCCCGCAAGCGGGGGAGGGTTAGGGAGGGGGCGCATGAGCCGGTTGAGAATGGTATGGCCTTCGAAATTGCCCGCCGGCGTCACGTCGTAATGGCGAGCAAAAAATTCGCCGTCCTCGATGCCGAGCACGCGCAAGACTTGGTCATGGGACCAGACGTAAAACTTGCCCTCCTCGCCTTCGGAATCGGCATCGAGCGAGGCGCAGAACGCGCCATCGGCGGTCGTCATCTCGCGCTTAAGCCACGCAACGGTTTCATGCGCGCGTTGCCGGTACAGCGCCTTGCCGCTGCGCTGGCCCGCGATCGCCAACAGCTCGAGCAACTGCGCATTGTCGTAGAGCATTTTTTCGAAATGCGGCACGAGCCAGCGCTCGTCGACCGAATAGCGCGAAAAGCCGCCGCCGAGGTGATCGTAGATGCCGCCTTCGCAGATGTGGTCGAGGGTGATGTCGACCGCTGCGAAATAGCGCGCCTCGCCCGTGCGCAGGCCGGCGCGCCACAACAGTTCAAACAAAGCCGCTTGCGGAAATTTCGGCGCGCCGCGTGTGCCGCCGTTGACCGGATCGATCAGGCCGCCAAGCTGCCGCGCGGCGTTGTCGAGCTCGGCTTCGCCAAGCGTGACTTTTCCGGGCTGCCGCGCGGTGGCGGCGAGCCGCTCCATCAAGGCGGTGCGGTTGCGCTCGATCTTCTGCGGCTCGTCGCGAAAAATGCGCGCGATCTCGTGGAGCACATCGACGAAGGCGGCCTTGCCGTAGCGCGGCTCCTTGGGGAAATACGTGCCGCCCCAGATCGGTTCGCCGTCCGGCGTGAGAAACATGGTCAGCGGCCAGCCGCCGTGCTCGCCGAGATGATGCAGCGCCGCCATGTAGATCTGATCGATGTCGGGGCGCTCCTCGCGGTCCACTTTGATGTTGACGAACAGCTCGTTCATCACCCGCGCCGTCTCGTCGTCTTCAAAACTCTCGTGCGCCATGACATGGCACCAATGACAAGCCGCATAGCCGACCGAGAGCAAGATCGGCCTATTGGTGCGCTTCGCCTCCGCCAGCGCCTCCGGTCCCCACGCCCACCAGGCGACGGGATTGTCCTTGTGCTGCAGGAGGTAGGGGCTCGTCTCGCGGGCGAGGCGGTTTTGGTGAGTACCGGTTGCGGGCGCCGAAGAGGTCATGGACACAATTTCTTTCGACAGTATCCCGTAATGATAACGACATTGCCACCGGATGGATGCAATCGCTCTCTGTCGGGCCTAGTTCGGCATGAGGTAACGGATGGTCTTGTTGCCGTGTCGGCGGTAGATACGAAAATGTGCATCCAGCGTGACCACAATAGGATCAGTCAGCATTTCGGTCATGCGAACGAGGCAGGCATTGGCGAGACTCATGGGCGCATCCGAATATTTCGCCATCAGCTTGAGCACCTCGTCTATTTCTTCACTCAGATGAAATGTGCAGACAACGGCCCGACGTTGAAGTAGCGCGGTGAGCTTGGAACCATGCACTCCAAGGA
>JASHSE010000355.1 GCA_030036975.1 Xanthobacteraceae bacterium
ACCGGCTGATGTCGAATGCGGTGCACATTCGCGGCTCGGCTTGGCTGAATTTTCCGCGCGTGCTGTGCAAGAAATGGTCGCACAACAACATCGTGCTGACGGGCGACGCGGCAGCCACCGCGCACTTTTCCATCGGCTCGGGCACCAAGCTCGCCATGGAGAGCGCGGTCGCGCTTGCCGATTACCTACATAGCGAGCCGGATATGCCGGCAGCGTTCGCGAAATACGAGGATGCGCGCCGCACCGAAGTACTGCGTCTGCAATCTGCGGCGCGCAATTCGATGGAATGGTTCGAAGATGTCGAGCGCTATCTTCATCTCGATCCGGTGCAGTTCAATTATTCTCTGCTGACGCGCTCGCAGCGCATCAGCCACGAGAATTTGCGGCTGCGCGACAAGGGCTGGCTGGAAGGCGCCGAGGCCTGGTTCCAGCACCGTGCCGGGGCCGGCGACAACGCGGTGCGGCGGCCGATGTTCGCGCCGCTGCGGCTGCGCGACATGCGCCTCAAAAACCGCGTCGTGGTGTCGCCGATGGCGCAATATAAAGCCGTCGACGGCTGCCCGACCGACTGGCATCTCGTGCATTACGGCGAGCGCGCCAAGGGCGGCGCCGGCCTCGTCTGCATCGAGATGACCTGCGTCAGCGCCGAAGGCCGCATCACGCCCGGCTGCACCGGAATGTATAAGCCGGAGCACGAAGCGGCGTGGAAGCGCATTGTCGATTTCGTGCACGCGGAGACGGACGCCAAAATCTGCTGCCAGCTCGGCCATTCCGGCCCGAAGGGCTCCACCCAGCTCGGCTGGGAGGAAATGGACGCACCGCTGCAAAGCGGCAATTGGCCGGTGATGGCGGCGTTGGCCACCGCATGGTCGCCGCGCAATCAGACCGCGCGCGCCATGGATCGCGCCGCCATGGACCGGGTGCGCGAGCAATTTGTCGCTGCGGCCGCAATGGCCGCACGAGCCGGCTTCGACATGCTCGAAATCCACTGCGCGCACGGCTACCTGTTGTCGTCATTCATCACGCCGCTGACCAATTGGCGCACCGACGAATACGGCGGTTCGCTGGACAATCGCATGCGCTATCCGCTGCAAATTTTTCATGCGGTGCGTGCGGTGTGGCCGGCGGAGAAACCGATCTCGGTGCGCATCTCCGCCAACGACTGGATCGGCGACGAGGGCATTGCGCCGCGCGATGCCGTCGCCATCGCCCGCATGCTGCACGAAGCCGGCGTCGACATCTGCGACGTGTCGGCAGGCCAGACCTCGATCCGGGCGCAGCCGGTCTACGGCCGTATGTTCCAGACGCCGTTCTCCGACCGCATTCGCAACGAGACCGGCATGGCCACCATGGCGGTCGGCAACATTTTCGAACCCGACCACGTCAACTCGATCCTGATGGCGGGCCGCGCCGATCTGGTCTGCCTCGCGCGTCCGCATCTCGCCGATCCGTATTGGACGCTGCATGCCGCCGCCAAGCTCGGCGACCGCGGCGAAACCTGGCCTGCGCCGTATTACGCCGGCCGCGATCAGCTCTACCGGCTGAGCGGCGGCGGCGAGCCGGCCGTGGCGGCGGCGGTCTGATATGACGACGCTTACCGGCCATCATGCCCTCGTCACCGGCGGCGGCAGCGGCATCGGTGCCGCGATCGCTTTGACGCTGGCGCAGGCCGGCGCCGCTGTGACGGTTTGCGGCCGCCGGCGCGAGCCGCTCGAGGCGGCTGCGGCGCAGCAAGCCGGCATCTACGCCGAGCCGGCCGACGTGACCGACCGCGACGCGGTGCTCAATCTTTATAAGCAGGCAGAAAAAGCACGCGGGCCGTTCGGCATCGTCATTGCCAATGCCGGCGGCGCGCAAAGTGCCGCTGCGGAAAAAGTCTCGCCGCAGCTGTGGAACGACACGCTTGATGTCAATCTCAGCGGCGCATTCTTCTCGGTGCAGCCGGCGCTCGCCGGCATGAGGAAACGCGGTTTTGGCCGCATCGTCTTCATCGCCTCCACGGCGGGGCTGAAAGGCGCGGCTTACGTTGTGCCCTATGTCGCTGCCAAGCACGGCGTGATCGGGCTGATGCGCGCGCTCGCGGCAGAGACCGCGAAGCACGGCATCACCGTCAACGCCGTCTGCCCCGGCTATACCGAGACGCCGATGCTCGACCGCGCGGTCGAGCGCATCGCTGCGACGACCAAACGCGACGCCGCCGAAGCGCGCGCGGCGCTTGCAGCCAAAAATCCGCAAGGCCGCTTCATCACGCCGGCCGAAGTTGCCAGCACAGTGTTGTGGCTGTGCGGCGGGGCAAGCGCCGGCATCACCGGCCAGGCCATTGCAATTTCCGGAGGCGAGACATGGTGAGCACCCCGCTGCCCGCCGCCGCCGCGCGCCCCGACGGCAAGAAGGAAAAAGAAAGCGACAGCAAGGCGCGGCTGCGCCTGTGGATCCGGCTGTTGCGCGCCAGCCGCCTGATCGAGGGCATGGCGCGCGAGCGCCTGAAGGCGCAATTTGGCGCCACGCTGCCGCGCTTCGATGTGATGGCGGCGTTGTTCCGCAAACCGGACGGCATGCTGATGAGCGAGATTTCGCGCTTCCTCATGGTGTCGAACGGCAACGTCACCGGCATCGTCGACCGCCTGGTCGCCGACGGTCTCGTCGCGCGCTCACAGCGCAACGGCGACCGCCGCACCTCGTTCATCACGCTGACCCGCAAGGGCCGCGCCGCGTTTGCCGCCATGGCGGCGGCGCACGAAAGCTGGATCGACGAGCTTTTGGGCGGCATCTCGGCGCGCGACGCCGCGCAGATGTCAGCCAAGCTCAAATCGTTCCGCAGCGATTGGGAGGGTGAAGCATGACCGCCGCTACGGCCGCGACCACGATGGCCGGTTTTACGCCGCGGCATTTTCTCTGGCGCATCGACGGCGCCGTCGGCGTCATGCAGCTCAACCGGCCGGAGCGCAAGAACCCGCTCACCTTCGAATCCTACGCCGAGCTGCGCGATGCGTTCCGCACGCTGCGCGCCGCCGCCGACATTCACGCCGTGGTGTGGCTGCCCAACGGCGGCAATTTTTGCTCCGGCGGCGACGTGCGCGACATTATCGGCCCGCTCGTCGATAAGGACATGACGGGCCTGCTCGCGTTCACGCGCATGACCGGCGATCTGGTCAAGGCCATGCTCCAATGCGGCAAGCCGATCATCGCCGCGGTCGATGGCGTCGCGGTCGGCGCCGGCGCCATCATCGCCATGGCCGCCGACCTGCGGCTTGCCACGCCGGCGGCGCAAACCGCGTTTCTGTTCAACCGCGTCGGGCTCGCCGGCTGCGACATGGGCGCCTGCGCTATCCTGCCGCGCATCATCGGCCACGGCCGCGCCGCCGAGCTTTTGTATACCGGCCGCGCCATGACGGCGCAGGAAGGCAGCGAATGGGGCTTCTACAACAGGCTCGTTGCCGCCGCCGCCCTGGAGCCGGAAGCGCTGGCTTTGGCCCGCCGCATCGCCAGGGGACCGACCTTCGCCAACAGCGTCACCAAAACCCAGCTTTATCAGGAATGGGCGATGAGCCTCGATGCGGCCATCGACGCCGAAGCGCAGGCGCAGGCGATCTGCATGCAGACCAAGGATTTCGCGCGCGCCTACCACGCGTTCATCGCCAAGCAGAAGCCGGTGTTCGAGGGGAATTAGAATGTCTGCTCCTTCCGCTCGTCCCCGCGAAAGCGGGAACCCAGTAGGGGTGCCGAGCCGAGACCTTCTGGATTCCCGCTTGCGCGGGAATGAGCGGGGCTAACATGCCCGATAAGACGTTTTTCGCCTGGCCGTTTTTCAGCGACCGCCACCGCGCGCTGGCGGAATCGATCGAGGCGTGGGCTACCACAAATCTTCCGGTTGACAATAACGACGTCGCCGCCGCCTGCTGCGCACTCGTGCAAAAACTCGGTCGCGATGGCTTTCTGAAACATACCGCGCCCGATCCCGACGCGCCCTCCCCGCTCGATATGCGCGCGCTCTGCCTCATCCGCGAGACGCTGGCGCGCCACGACGGGCTTGCCGACTTCGCGTTCGCCATGCAGGGCCTCGGCGCCGGGCCGATCAGCCTGTTCGGCGATGCCGCGCAGCGCCGCCTGCTCGCGCGCACGCGCGCCGGCGACGCCATCGCCGCCTTCGCGCTCACCGAGCAACAATCCGGCTCCGACGTCGCTAACATCGCGCTTGCCGCGACGCGCGACGGCGACACATATATCCTTGACGGCGAAAAAATGTGGATCTCAAACTCCGGCATCGCCGACTTTTACGTGGTATTCGCGCGTAGCGGCGAAGGCCCCGGCGCCAAGGGCTTGTCCGCTTTTCTCGTCACTGCGGATGCGCCTGACTTGAGCATCACCGAAGCTCTCGACGTCATCGCGCCGCATCCGTTGGCGCGCATCCATTTCGATCAGGTGCGCGTGCCGGCCTCGGCGCTGATCGGTGCGCCGGGCGAAGGATTTAAGATCGCGATGGCGACGCTCGACATTTTTCGCGCGACCGTCGGTGCCGCCGCGCTCGGCTTTGCCCGCCGCGCGCTCGACGAAACCATCGCGCGCACAAAAACACGAAAACTGTTCGGCGGCCCGCTCGCCGAACTGCAGATGGTACAGGCGCAGATCGCCGAGATGGCGGTCGATGTGGATGCCGCCGCGCTGCTCGTCTATCGCGCCGCCTGGGCCAAGGACTCCGGCGCAGCGCGCGTCACCCGCGAGGCCGCGATGGCGAAACTGTTCGCCACCGAGCGCGCGCAGGACGTCATCGACAAGGCGGTGCAGCTTCATGGCGGCGACGGCGTGCGCCGCGGCGCCATCGTCGAACGGCTTTATCGCGAAATCCGGGCGCTACGCATCTACGAAGGCGCCTCCGAAGTGCAAAAAATCGTCATCGCACGGCAAACTCTTGCGGGAGCATGATCATGACATCGCTTGGCCGCTCGGCACACACCGACACCTTTACGCGCGACAACCTGCCGCCGTCGCAGCTGTGGCCGGACATATCGCTCGACGGTTTCGACTATCCCGAAGAGCTGAACGCCGGCGTCGAACTGACCGACACCATGGTCAAGCGCGGCTTCGGCGATCACGTGGCGCTGATCGGCAACGGCCGCCGCCGCACCTACAAGGAACTCTCCGACTGGACCAATCGCATCGCCCACGCGCTGACCGAGGATTTCGGCATCAAGCCCGGCAACCGCATCCTGGTCCGCTCTGCCAACAATCCGGCGATGGTGGCGTGCTGGCTCGCCGCCACCAAGGCCGGCGCGGTGGTGGTCAACACCATGCCGATGCTGCGCTCAGGCGAACTCGCCAAGATCGTCGACAAGGCCGAGGTCGCGCTCGCGCTCTGCGACACCCGGCTGATGGACGAGCTCGTCACCTGCGCCAAGACGTCGAAATTTCTCAAGCAGGTGATCGGCTTCGACGGCACCGCCAATCACGACGCCGAGCTCGACCGCATCGCGCTGTCGAAGCCGGTGACGTTCGAGGCGGTCAGGACCGGGCGCGACGACGTGGCGCTCTTGGGCTTCACCTCGGGCACCACCGGCGAGCCCAAGGCAACCATGCATTTCCACCGCGACCTGCTGATCATCGCCGATGGCTATGCCAAGGAGATCCTCGGCGTCACGCCCGACGACGTGTTTGTCGGCTCGCCGCCGCTTGCTTTCACATTCGGGCTCGGCGGCCTGGCGATTTTTCCGCTGCGCTTCGGCGCCACCGCGACGTTGTTGGAAAACGCGTCGCCTGCCAACATGATCGAGATCATCGAGACCTACAAGGCGACGATCTCGTTCACCGCGCCGACTGCGTACCGCGCCATGATGGCAGCCATGCATCAGGGCGCCAATCTCACTTCGCTGCGCGCCGCGGTGTCGGCCGGCGAGACCTTGCCGGCGCCGGTGTTCGATGAATGGATCGCCAAGACCGGCAAGCCCATTCTCGACGGCATCGGCTCTACCGAGATGCTGCACATTTTCATTTCCAATCGCTTCGGCGACGCAGCGCCGGCCTCGACCGGCAAGCCGGTCGTCGGCTACGCGGCCAAGGTCGTCGACGACGACATGACGGAGAAGCCGCGCGGCGAAGTCGGCAAACTCGCGGTGCGCGGCCCGACCGGCTGCCGCTATCTCGCCGACAAG
>JASHSE010000041.1 GCA_030036975.1 Xanthobacteraceae bacterium
AATTCATCGTCGCCGACGATCAGACCGAAAAGGCGGTCTGGTGGGAGAAAAACGGCCGGCTTACGCCGGAAAAATTTCAACTCCTGTTCGACGACTTCATTGCTCACGCCAAAGGCAAGACCGTGTTTGCGCAGGACCTTTATGGCGGCGCTGACCCGAAATACCGCATCAAAGTCCGCGTCTACAACGAGCTCGCCTGGCACTCGATGTTCATCCGCGCGCTGCTGATCCGGCCCGGCCGCAGCGAGCTCGCGCACTACGTGCCCGACTTCACCATCCTGTCGCTGCCCTCGTTCAAGGCCGACCCGAAGCGCCACGGCGTGCGCAGCGAGACCGTGGTGGCGCTCGACTTCACCCGGCGCATCATCCTGATCGGCGGCAGCTATTACGCCGGCGAGATGAAAAAGTCGGTGTTCACGGTGCTCAACTATTATCTGCCGTCCGACAGCGTGATGCCGATGCACTGCTCCGCCAATGTCGGGCCCAATGGCGACGTGGCTTTGTTCTTCGGCCTGTCCGGCACCGGCAAGACCACGCTGTCGGCCGATGCCAAGCGCATCCTGATCGGCGACGACGAGCACGGCTGGGGCCCGCAGGGCGTGTTCAATTTCGAAGGCGGCTGCTACGCCAAGTGCATCAGGCTCTCGGCCGAGGCCGAGCCGGAGATCTACTCCACGACGCACCGCTTCGGCACGGTGCTGGAAAACGTCGTGTTCGACCCGCAAACGCGCGTCTGCGATTTCAACGACGACAGCAAGACCGAGAACACCCGCGCCGCCTATCCGCTCGATTTCATTCCCAACGCCTCGCGCACCGGGCGCGCCGGCATGCCGAAGAACATCGTGCTGCTCACCGCCGATGCCTTCGGCGTGATGCCGCCGATCGCCAAGCTGACGCCGGCGGAGGCGATGTATCATTTCCTGTCCGGCTACACCGCCAAGGTCGCCGGCACCGAGAAAGGCTTGGTCGGCGTCGAGCCGGAATTCTCGACGTGCTTTGCCGCGCCGTTCCTGCCGCGCCATCCGTCCGTCTACGGCAACCTCCTGCGCGAGCTGATCAGCGCCCACGACGTCGATTGCTGGCTGGTCAATACCGGCTGGACCGGCGGCATCTACGGCGTCGGCCGCCGCATGCCGATCAAGGTGACGCGGAGCTTGCTGGCGGCGGCGCTGGACGGCTCGTTGAAGAACGCCAAATTTCGCACTGATCCGTATTTCGGCTTCGCCGTGCCCACCCAGCTCGCCGGCGTCGAGCCGCACCTGCTCTATCCGCAGAAGACCTGGCAGAACAAGCTCGAATTCGACCACACCGCGCGCAAGCTGGTCGGCATGTTCCAGAAGAACTTCGTGCAATTCGAGGACTACGTCGATCCCGACGTGCGCGCCGCCGCGCCGGACGTGCGCCTCGCCGCCGAGTAGCGGCGTTCAGGCATCTTCCCAGGGATTAAGAACTGCGACGCCGAGGTCGGCGACGTCGCCGACGTTGCGGGTCACCAGCGTCAAGCCGCGAACCAGTGCGGTGGCTGCAAGGAATCCGTCAATGATGGGCAAGGGCCGCTTAACGGCTAATCGGCCCCATGCCTCGGCAATATCGGGATCAATCCCGATCGTTCTATCGGCATAATTCGATCGCACCAGAGCAAGCCACTCATAGTAGATCGCCGCCTGAGCACGATCGCGCGTAGCGCATTGGGCGGCACCCTTGGCAATCTCGCCCAGAGTCAGGACGCTGATCGACAGTCCTGACGGATCTACGCGCTTTAGCCATGACACCACTCTTGCGTCAGGACGCCGTCGGCGCACTTCGGAAATGACATTCGTATCGAGCAGAAACGTCACAGGTCGACGTCCCGACCGGTGTCCTTCGAGCGATCATTGATCGCCGCGATTGTCTTGTCGTCCCACTTCGGACCAGCCAGCAGGAATTCGGCGAAGTTCGGTCGCGTCGCGTTGAGGCGCTGGTACTCCTTCATCGAAAGGACGATTGCCGTGTCGCTGCCGCGATAGGTTACGACCTGCGGTCCTTCGACCGCAGCGCGCCTAATGACCTCTGCAAACTTTGCCTTTGCTTGCTGCATCTGCCACTTGCGCATTTTACCTTCCTGATAACCGGTCAGACCGGTCTGAGTGTAACGCCTATCGGCTGGAATTTCAAGCGCCTACTGGCTGCTAAGCAATGCCAATGCGCGAGCATTTTACCGAAAATCCAATAAGAATTTAGCCTGCCGGATTAGCCGGCGCGCAATCGCGGCTGGTTAGGTGTCTTCGACAATGGATCGTCGCGCCCTGCGGCGCCCTACCTCTCAAGCGGAGCCGAGCATCATGGATTCGCCGGACGTCAAGGAAGCAACTTCGCCCGTAATGCAAGAGCGGCGGCGCAATCCGCGCCAGCGTCTCGGCCGCATCGCCACCATCAAGCTCGGCGTCGGCATTCCGCCGCGCTTCGTACTGGTCACCAACACGTCGGTGGAAGGCGTTCGGCTGCAGCTCAACGGCATCGACATGCTGGATATGTTCGTGCTGCTGTTCCACGGCGCCGGCGGCGCCGCGCGCGACGGCACCTATAAGGTGGTGTGGCGGCAGGGCCAGGAGGTCGGCGCCAAATTCATCAGCCCGCTGACGCAGAATACGTAATTTTCCGACAAATGATCCTCACCCTGAGGTGCCCGCGCGCAGCGCGGGCCTCGAAGGGCGAGGCCATCCAAATCGGCTTTAGCCGATTTAGACATCAAGCCTGCCGAAATCGGGCAAGGCCCGATTTCGGTTGCGCCTCGGCCTGCATCCTTCGAGGGCCGCTTCGCGGCCGCCTCAGGATGAGGTGAACAAATAAATTCGCGCGCCCCGGCGTCTCACGCCGTCTTCTGCATCTCCCGCCCGGCGCGGCGCGCCCAGTTTTCCCAGGCGCGGTCGAGCGTGTAGTCGGAGACCCGCGCCTGGATCTTGTCGACCTCGCCGGCGGTGAGAAATTTGATCTCGCCCATGGCCATTGCCTGCATCTGCAGCTTGGCGCCGACTTCCAGATAGACCGCAATGAAAACGGCGTGGCGCACCGAGCGGCCGACCACGGTGGCGCCGTGGCCGCGCATCAGCGTCGCGGGACGCGGCCCGAGCGCGGCCGCCAGATCGCGGCCCATGGCCATATCGGTGACCAGGAGCGTGGTGTCGCCGAATTTGTCGTGGCAATCCCAGATCGGCACTTCATGGCCGATCGAGGCGCACATGTGCAAAAGC
>JASHSE010000356.1 GCA_030036975.1 Xanthobacteraceae bacterium
GGGTAGCCCTTGTCCTCGCCGGTGCAGGTGTCGATCAGGATGGTGTGCTTGGGCGTGCGCACCACGAACGTCTGGTAGGTGATGACCATCTTGCCCGACGCCGGATCGAACACTTCCGGATCGAGCGCGGCGAGATGGCGCTTGCCGATCGCCGGGTCGTAGGCCGGAAACATGTCCTCCGGCTTCCGCCATGGCCCGTCGCGCTCGATGATGCTGGTGATGGTGACATCGCCGATGCCGAGCTGTTTCATAACGCCTCTCATCCGCTTTACGCTGCAGCCGCCAATTGACGAGATTGCGCACGGAGCGGTCAAGGCCCGCCCGGCGATTATCTCACAGGTATCTTGACAACGTATTGTCATTTTGACAATATACTAACATGATCCCTGCAGCCGGCGCGCAAGCCCTCGTTCCGATCATCGTGGCCGACATCTACGAGTTGGCCGGGCGCATGCGTGAATACGGCGAGGCGACCGCCCGCACCGTCGGCCAGACCCAGGCGCGCTGGCAGGTGATGAGCGCGGCCTCGGCCGAGCCCCACACGGTGCCGCAGATCGCGCGCATTCTCGGCGTCACCCGGCAGAATGTGCAGCGCATCGCCGATATGCTGGTTGCCGACGGTTCCGCGGCCTACCAGGACAATCCCGACCACCGCACCTCGCCGCATCTGGTGCTGACCGGGCGCGGCCGTGCCACCCTCGACCGGCTCAGCAAGGCGGCGAGCGGCTATCACGCCCGGCTCGCCCGCAAGCTGCCGCCTTCAGAAGTCGCTGCGCTGCAGCGCGGGCTGCGCCGGCTGCTCGAAGTGCTCGACGAAATCGATCCGGTTCCCTCGCAAACCTAGGAGTGCCACCCGTGAACACCAACACCATTGTCGAATGCATGAAACTCAGCTTCGCCGACACGCCGTTTCCGCAGGTCGTGCAACGCCTCGTCGGCGCCGGCGTCACGTCCTACACCGCCGATCTGATGAAGCTGCGCAACACCTATTACGGCTCCGGCCACGATGCTTACGACGAGGCGCTGCCGCTGCGCGACGGCCCGGCGATCGCGCCGGCATTCGATGCCGCTGCCGTGGCCGCGTCAGTCAAGGCGATCCAGCGCGGCGAGATCGGCTACGACGCGTTCTTGCGCCGCATCATGGACGCCGGCTGCTCGCACTACGAGGTGTTCATCGGCGGCCGCAAGGCAATGTATTTCGGCCGCAATGGCGAATTTTATACCGAGCCGTTCCCGTCAAAGGCGCCGTAAGGCGCTAAAGCTGCTAAGCTGCGGGCGCCGCCACTTTCTCGTTGGTCCCGGTCTCCGGCATCAGCGCCGCCGCCTTCAGCCCGGCCTGCACCTTCGGCACCGTGGCCGCCACGTCGGTGATCGGCAGGCCGTGGGTCGGCGCGATGGTTTTGATGCCGAGCCGTTCGATCAGTTGGTCGAGGCGCGCGCAATAGGCGTTCATGTCGGCGAACTTGGTCCAGAACAGCGCCAGGTCGGCAAACGTCGAGGACACGTCCGGCAGGTCGAGCGACACCGCCTCCTCGGCAACCAGGCCGCAATGGCCGTCCTCGTGGTAATGGCTGTAGGCAAAGCCGTCGCCGGGAAACAGCACGCGCTCGCGCGTGTCAAAACCCCAATAGGTGGTGCGCAGGTCGCGGATCACCGGCTCGACCGCCATCAGGCTGCGGCCGCCGAGGTCGATGGCGTCGCCCTCCTTCATCCAGCGCATGCGGTATTCGTATTGCGGAAAGGCGAGGTGATAGTCGCTGACGTCGCCGCACAACAGCGCGTCCGGAAACGTTTTCAGGATGCGGCCGAGCCCGCCGCAATGCGGCGTTTCCTGGTGCGTCACGAACAGATATTTGAGCGGCGCCGCGCCGCAGGCGAACAGCTCGTTCAAGTGCCGCTCGATCACCGGAAAGTCCTTCGGATGGCCGGTCTCGACCAGGCACGAGGCGGCCTCGCCGACCACCAGGAAGGCGGCATTGTAGCCGTGATAGATCTTGCCCTTGTGGCGCTGCGCCAAACAATCGCCGATCCAGAACACGCCGGCTGCGATCTCGCGGGGCATTTTGTTGGTCATGGCGGCAAGCATGGCAAATTCAATCGGTGACGCGCAAGGCCGAATCAGGCGCGTAGGATAGGTTGAGCGGAGCGAAACCCATCATTCGGCGTGGCGGCTGATGATGGGTTTCGCAAGAGCTCAACCCATCCTACGACGTCAGTAATTCTTCAACAGCCGCTCGATGTAATCGAGCTCTTCCTGGGGCCGGCCCATTTCGCCGAAGCGCTTGCGCAATTCCTCGATGATGCGGCGGGCGCGCTGCACGTCGATCTCGCCTGGCACCTTGACGGTCGTGTCGTCGCCGTAGTCGCGGCCGCGCAGCGGCCGGCCGAGCGGATCGGTATCCTGGTCGGCGCGCCCACGGCCGAAGCGGCCGACCTGGCCGGGCCCCTGCCCCATCTGCTGCTGCATCGATTGCGCCAGCGACTGCGCACCCTTGCGCAGTTCCTCGAGCGCACGGCCCTGCGCGTCGACCGCGCCCTCGGTGTCGCTATTGCCGAGATCGCTTCCGGCCTGGCCCATGTCCTTGCCGGCGCGGCCGAGTTGCTCCAGCTGGTCTTGGCCCTGTTGGCCTTGCCCCTGCTGCTCGCCTTGGCCGGGGCTCTGCCGGCCTTGCTGGCCCTGTTGATCCTGGCCGAAGCCGTGGTTCTTCAAATCCTCGAGCAGCTTGTTGAGCCGG
>JASHSE010000357.1 GCA_030036975.1 Xanthobacteraceae bacterium
CTTCGGCGGCGGGCCGGAAGGAATCATGTCCGAGGCGCACGGCTTGAAGTTCAGACGGGTCGATTGCATTGCCCGTTGGGGCCTGGAGGCACCGGGCCGCCAAACGGTGCTGATTCACACCTGGCACGTCTGAAAGGTCTGGCACGCCTGAAAGGTCGAAGCCGCCGCGGCTCTCGCCTACCATAACATCGGCATCCCGAGTGGGAGCCTTCGCGACTTTTACCGACAACCGGAACCTTTTGCTTCACAGCCGGGTTTACCTTCCGCTTGGGGAAATCCGGGGCGGGGGCGGTGTGTGCCGTCACAAGCGGGCATCATTCCAGCGGGCAAAACCCGCGTGCTGGTGCAAACTCGGCATTAGCTCATATGCGGTCAGGGGTTCGAGGGCGTGTTGAGCCTTTCCGATCAGGTGCCTAAGACCTCGAAAAAGCCGTTGGCCGGCCGGCGAATCCTTCTCGCCGAGGATGAGGCACTCATTGCGCTCGAATTGGAGCGGATGTTGCACGACTTCGGCTGCGACGTGGTCGGCCCGCTGGCGAGTGTCGACGAGGTTCTCGAAAGCGTCCAACGCGGGCGCTTCGATGGCGCGCTGATTGACGTCAACCTGCGCGGCCGGCAAATCTTCGAAATCCTGCCGGTGCTGCAAAAGCTTGGATTACGCCTCATTATCACGTCGGGTTACGACGACGTGACGCTCTTCCCGCCGGCTTTCCGCGGGATGCCGCGTGTCACCAAGCCGTTCGACGAAAGAGAGCTGCGGCAGGTGTGCGAAAGGGTCTTCGCCAATCCGGCTATGCGGTAGCGGGACCGGACGTTGCCGCGCGTTGTGTGGCGACGCCGCGTACCGGGAACGTCAGCGTATAGCGGATGCCGGCCGGATCGAAGTCGATCCTTGTCTTGCCATCGAGGTCATGGCTGATGACGCGATCGATTAACTTCGTGCCGAAGCCCGCCTGCGCCGGCGGTTTGACCTTCCGTCCGTCGCGCTCCTGCCAGACCAGTTCGATCGATTGATCGACGCCGCCGCCCAATTGCCAGGTGATCTCGATCTTGCCGCGCCGGGTCGACAAGGCGCCGTATTTGGCGGCATTGGTCGTCAGCTCGTGCAGCACCATGGATAACGGCACCACGGCGCGGGCCGGCAGCAGGACCGCCGGACCCAAAATGCTGATGCGAGGCTCCTCAGGCGCGCGATAAGGCGCCAGCATCGTGGCCAAAAGCTCACTCAACCCGATCCCGATCCAGCGCGTCTGCGTCAGAATATCGTGCGCAATCGCCAACGCTTTGAGGCGACCGTCGAACGCAACGGCGAAATTTTCGGGCGAGCCCGAAGAGCGCATCGTTTGCGCCGCGACCGACTGGACGATCGCGAGGATATTCTTCACACGATGATTGAGTTCAGCGACCATCGTGGTCTGCTGCTCTTCGGCGCGCTTGCGTTCGGTGATGTCGGTCAGCGTCACGATCGAGCCGACGTTGGTTCTGTTGTCGTCGACCAGCGGCCCGGCGCTGAGCAGGAAGGTCGATTTGATGGCGCCGTCGCCGCACAGCTTCACTTCGAGGCCGTGAAACGGCCGCGTCGCCAGCAGGGTGTCGAGACTCTCAGCGGAAAACCGCGCCAGCGTTCTCGCGTCCGGAGTACTGTCAGCTTCGAGCTGGAACACTTCGGAAAACTTGCTGCCGACCGGCGATCGCTTGGCGATCTGCTCGGCCCGCCAACTAGCGTGGGTAATGTGGCCGTCCGGCGACAGCACGACGACGGCCTCGGTCGCCTGTTCGAGAACGGAACGCGCGAAGCGTTCGGCGGCGGCGATCTGCTCGGCGCGGCGATGGATCGAAAGGTCGCTCAGCCGGACCAGCGTCGCCGTGGTATCGGCAATCGATATCGGCCGCGACCACACTGCGACCGGCATCGCGTCATCGCCATTACGCAACAAGCTCGCTTCCGCCGTGACTTCCGGAACGAGCTTCGGCGGCTCGCCTTCGAACAGCGAATTGAGGCCGCGGCCGACCAAACGCGAGGATGGATAACCGGTCAGTTCGCAGAGCCGTTCGTTGACATAGAGCACGACGCCATCCGGACCGGTTGTTAAAGCGCCGTCGCTCATGCGCTCGACCAGGACGCGATAGGGCTCCTCGGCGCCGTGCAGCAGAATGACTTGCGGACCTTCCAGGCTCCGCATGACGACGACGGCGTCGATATCGCCCTGGTGGATGGCCGCAACGGTCTCGTCGGCATCCTCGAACAGCGGCAACTTGGGATCGCCTTGGGACATGGCGCCTGCTCAGTTCGGCCGGATGTCGAGACCGACCAACACCTTTTCGGCATTGGACAGGTCGCCGATGATGCGTTTGAGCGGCTCCGGCAATTGGCGGATCAGCGTCGGAATGGCGACGATCTGATGCCGCATTGCGAGCGCCGGATCCTTCATCAGATCGATGATTTCGATTTCATAGCGGCCCGGCAGATGCTTGTCGCAGATCTTCTTCAGGTTGGCGATGGCCGCGATCGACTTCGGTGTCTGACCCGCCACATAAAGCCGGAGACTGTAGCCGTCGAGTTCGCTCATTTGCTGTCCAGTCACTTCTTCGGCTTAGGGGCCGGCTTATCCGACCTTGCCCGGGTCTGCCGGCTGACCCCCATGGCAACGCGGTCGGCGGCCAGTTGATCCTCGCGCGCCGTCCCTTCGCGGTCGAGCAGAGCCTGTTCCGCCTCTTCGTTGGCCAGTTGGGCCTGCAGGGCCTCGATCTGCGCCGCGATCTCGCGCCGTTTGCGCTGCAGTTCGCGGCTGCGCCGCTCCATTTCCTGCTCGCGGATGAGAACTGCGGCCTTATCCTTGGCCTCCTGGGCCAGACGCGCCGAGCCGGTCACCACGCCCTCCGGTCCGACATAGGCCTCGCGCAGCTTGATGCCCTCGGACGACATGATGAATTCGCGGACTTGGTTGGAGTGCGCCATGCCGCGCGATTTCAGCAGGTAGAGCTGCCGGTTATGCTCGCCGTTGCTCTCGCGGTTGTAGAGCAATAGCCAAGTGTCCATCAGCGACGAAATCTGAATTTCGGTTGCGGCGTTCTCGCCGGCAGTGACGCCGAGATTGGTGAACAGCGCCGTGACGCCGCGCGCTTTCAGGAAATCGACCAGGCGAAGCACCATCGAATGCACGTCGCCGGTCGCGCCGGCGTTCATCAATGCCGACATCGGATCGATGATGACTGCAGTCGGCTCAAACTCGGTCACGTCACGGTACATGGTGGCGAGGTGGGTCTCGAGACCGAACAGGCTCGGCCGCCGCGCGCGAAACCGCAGCAGCTTCTTGTCGACCCACTTTTGCAGGTCGATGCCGATCGAACGCGTATTGCGGATGATCTGACGCGGCGACTCTTCCATCGCGAAAAAGATGCAACGATGGTCTGACGCGCAGGTCGCATCGACAAAATGTGCGGCCAAAGTCGATTTGCCACTGCCAGCCATGCCCGACACCAGGATGCTGGAGCCTTTGTAATAGCCTTGGCCCTCCAACATCTGGTCGAGATCGGGAATGCCGGACGGCAGCCGCTCGGTCGACGCGTCGTGGGCGAGACCGCTCGACGTGATCGGCATCACGGTGACGCCCTGCTCATCGATGATGAACGGGTATTCGTTGGTGCCGTGGGCCGAGCCGCGATATTTGACGATGCGCAGGCGGCGCGTCGAAAGCTGATCCTGGACCCGGTTGTCGAGCAGGATCACGCAGTCGGCGACATATTCCTCCAGGCCATAACGCGTCAGCGTGCCCTCGCCGCGTTCGCCGGTGATGATTGCGGTGACGCCCTTCGATTTGAGCCACTCGAACAGCCGGCGCAATTCGGAGCGAAGCAGCTGCTCGTTTTCCAGGCCGCTGAACAGCGTCTCGACCGTGTCGACGACGACGCGTTTGGCGCCGATCGAGTCAATGGCAAAGCCGAGACGGATGAAAAGGCCTTCGAGATCGTATTCGCCCGACTCGGCGATCTTGGTGCGCTCGATCTCGACGTGGTCGATGGCGAGCTTTTTCTCGGCGATCAGCTTCTCAATGTCGTAGTCGAGCGAACCGACGTTCTTGATAAGGTCTTCAGGCTGCTCTTCGAAGGCCAGGAAGACACCGGGCTCGTTGTATTCGACCACGCCGTTGTAGAGGAAGGTCATGCCGAACAGGGTCTTGCCGCACCCGGCTGAGCCGCACAGCAGGGTGGGGCGACCCTGCGGGAGTCCGCCTTGCGTGACTTCATCAAGGCCGCGAATGCCCGTCGGCGATTTGCCTATGGTGGGCAAATGGCCGGACTTCGCGGGCGCCTTACCCGGCATTGAAATTCCTCTCCAGCCGCAGCAAGCGCAGCAAACCTAAATGCTGCAAATTCCCAATGCGCGGCAAAGTTCCGTGGCAGGCGACGAAATCTGTCGCCGGCTACGTCGCAAAGCGGAAGTGCATGACGTCGCCGTCCTGCACAACGTAGTCCTTGCCTTCCAGCCGCATCTTGCCGGCGTCGCGTGCGCCGGCCTCGCCGCCGCAGGCGACGTAATCGGCATAGGCGATGGTCTCGGCGCGGATGAAGCCGCGTTCGAAATCGCTATGGATGACGCCGGCCGCCTGCGGCGCCTTGGTGCCGCGCGTCACCGTCCAGGCGCGGGCCTCCTTCGGCCCGGCCGTGAAGAAGGTGACGAGATCAAGGAGCGCGTAACCGGCGTGGATGAGCCGGTCGAGGCCGGCTTCTTCGAGGTCGATGGCGGCGAGATATTCGGTGCGCTCGTCGCGGCTTAAGAGCGCGATCTCCGCTTCGATTTTCGCCGAGATCGCAAGCGCTGCCGCGCCTTCGGCCGCGGCTCGCTGCTCGACCTGCCGCGAATAGGCGTTGCCAGGCGCGGCCGCGGCTTCGTCGACGTTGCAGACGTAGAGCACCGGCAATGCAGTCAACAAGCCGAGCATGCGGAACGGCTTGTCCTCCTCGGGCTTGCGTTCCGTCAATCGTGCCGGCTTGCCCTCGCGCAGTTGGGCGAGCGCGCGGTTGATGAGGCCGAGCGTTTCCTTGGCTTCCTTGGCATCCTTGTCGGTGCCGCGTGCCTTGCGTTCGAGGCCGTCGACGCGCCGCTCGAGACTGTCGAGATCGGCCAGCATCAGTTCGGTCTCGACCGTTTCGATGTCGGCGATCGGGTCGATGCGGCCTTCGACGTGGGTCACCTCGGTGTCCTCGAAGCAACGCACGACGTGGGCAATGGCATCGACTTCGCGGATGTTGGCCAGGAACTGGTTGCCGAGGCCCTCGCCCTTGGAGGCGCCGCGCACCAGGCCGGCGATGTCGACGAAGTTCAGGCGCGTCGGCACGATGGCGGCGGATTTGGCGAGCGCAGCGAGCGTCGCCAGCCGCGCGTCGGGCACCGCCACTTCGCCGACATTGGGCTCGATGGTGCAGAATGGATAATTCGCCGCCTGCGCCGCCGCGGTTTCGGTCAGCGCGTTGAACAGCGTCGACTTGCCGACGTTCGGCAAGCCGATGATGCCGCATTTGAATCCCATGATGGCTCAGGTGTTTTTGTTGGACTACGCTTTGTTTGTTGAGCTGTCGTCGTCAGCGTCGCCAAATCCGCCCGCCACCATGGCGAGATGGACCTTGTTCTGAAAGGTTGCATCGGCGCCGCGGGTCAGCAGTTCGACATTGTCCGCAATGCTGCCAAGGAGCGCTTCGACCCACGGCCGCTCACTCTTGGCGAAGTCGTTCAACACATAGGCCTGGACGAGGTCCTTGTTGCCGGGATGGCCGACGCCGATGCGCACGCGCCGGTAATCGTTGCCGATGTGCTCCGAGATGGAGCGCAGTCCGTTATGCCCGGCGATGCCGCCGCCTGCTTTCACCCGGAGCTTCGCAGACGGTAGATCGATCTCATCGTGGAACACGATCACGTCGCCGACCGGAATTTTGTAGAAATGCATTGCCTCGGCGACGGCGCGGCCGGATTCGTTCATGAAAGTACCGGGCAGCAGCAGGAGCGCGCGCACCCCGCCGACCGGCCCCTCGCAAGCCACCCCGGCAAAGCGCCGGCGCCACGGCCCGATACCGTGGCGCTTGGCAATCGCCTGCACGGCCATGAAGCCGACATTGTGCCGGTTCCCGACATACCGAGCCCCTGGATTGCCCAAGCCCACCAGGAGCAGCATCGGCATGGTCCCGGGCAAAACCTCACTTCTTCTCTGGCGCGGCCGCGGCCGGC
>JASHSE010000042.1 GCA_030036975.1 Xanthobacteraceae bacterium
TCAAAAAAGCAACGGCCCCCAGGAAAATTCCGGCTGCCCATTTCCGCCACAAAAAGCACTCCAAGGCTGATCTAGTCTTGGAGTGCTTAGTCCGTGCCTCGAACTAGGCTGTGTAACCGGGCGGCAGGGTGTCGGGGGATGGGGTGCCGCCCGGCCGCGCCTATTGCTATACCGATACCGCAGCGCGCCGTTGCACCGCAATGCGGCGCGTTGGCCTTGGTCAACGTCACGGCACTTGTTCGGGGTCGGGCACCCCTACCAAGAGTTCAAGCGCCGCTGCCGCGAATGCGCGCATGTTTGCGATGCGGTCGGAACTGCCGGTCGCCAGCGTGACCGCCCGCTCGGATGGCCCTACAATCGCCAAGCAGGTATGCCCGGCTGGATCGCCATAGCGGTTGCCGCTCGGTCCGGTTGCTCCGGTTTCGGCAAGTCCCCATGTGGCCGCGAATCGAGCGCGCGCATGGCGGGCCAGCAGCAAGGCGTGCAGCTCCGTCGCGGAACGAAATTGCCCAAGCGCCGCGTCGTCGATGCCGAGCAAAAGCTGCTTCGCCTGGCGCGTATAGGCGACCGCACCACCCAGGAAGTAGGCCGATGCGCCCGGCACGGCGAGCAGCGCCGCAGCGATCAAACCGCCGGTTGAGGATTCAGCTACCGCAATGGTTTCGCCCCGAGCCTTGAGCCGGGCAGCGATCGCTTCGGCAAGTGGCAAGAGATTATCCAACGGTTTCGATCCCTGGCTTAGGTAAGATTGCGACCGGCCGGCCGGCACCATAGCACGATCGCACATGCGATTTATATTGGAATCCATGTGCGGCGCGCACTTACAAATTAACCTGCGAAGAAACGGTCGCGCCATAGCGGCCCACACTCGATTCACCGCTGCGCATTTTCAGCCGCGATGGCGGTGCACAGAAAAGCGAGTACATTGAAGGTCTGGAAGGGTGGCCGAGTGGTTTAAGGCACCGGTCTTGAAAACCGGCAGGGGGTTATGCTCCCTCGTGAGTTCGAATCTCACCCCTTCCGCCAGCCCCAGCAGCGCGGTCGGGTCCACTCCTCACTCGCCCACGGTCGGCAACGCATTCTGCGGCTGCATCTTGTCTCACTTGTTCCAGCGGCAGGACTGAGCGACACAATTGCAGTGCCGCGGAGGGGGACTGTTTGACATGCACTTAATCGTCACCAAGTCGTGCCACCAAGCCACGCGCGCCAGTGCACGCGTGCTGACGGCGGCTGTACTCCTCCTTGGACTCGCCCGTTCGGCAGCGGCCGACGAAGTCGAGGATTTCTACCGCGGCAAGACACTCACGGCGCTGATCTCCTACAGCGTCGGCGGCGGCTACGATCTCTATGCGCGGCTGCTCGCGCACTATCTCGGCGCGCACATTCCGGGCAATCCCGTCGTCGTGCCGCAGAACGTGCCGGGCGCCGGAGGCCTGCGCGCCGCCAATGACCTCTATTCGGCGGCGCCCAAGGACGGTTCGATGATCGGCACGTTCTCGCGCAGCATTCCGACCATGCACTGGTGACGCCGCCGGACGCCCATTTCGACGGCCGCAAATTTTCCTGGATCGGCTCGATGCCGAGCGACACCAGCCTGTGTCTCACCGGCGCCAAATCGCAGGTCAAGACGTTCGCCGATATGCTGAACAAGCCGGTCGTGATGGCGGCCGGTTCCCCGTCCCGGCATTGAAATTATCATCAAATGATGATAGATCAGATGCAAAGGAGAGAATTTCAATGCGCACAACGTTAGCGCTTGACGACGAGCTGATGGCACAGGCTCAAGCGTATACCGGGCTGAAGGAAAAATCGGCTCTCGTTCGCGAGGCGCTGCAGGCCTTGATCGAACGCGAGGCCGCGCGACGGTTGGCGCGTCTCGGTGGTAGCCAGCCCAAACTTCGGGCTCCTAGAAGGCGACGGGCGTCGCTGCGGTGATCCTGGTTGATACGTCAATTTGGGTGGCCCATTTACGGTGGCGCAACCCTACCCTCATGCGATTGCTCGATGCACAAGAAGTGCTGGGACACCCCTTTGTCATCGGCGAACTCGCACTTGGACATCTTGAACTACGCGGTATGATTTTGGCCGAGCTAAGCAAGCTGCCCAAGGCTCTGGTTGCCTCACACCAAGAGATTCTCACCTTCATCGACACGTATCAACTGTTTGGGCGCGGCATCGGATATGTCGATGTACACCTTCTTGCTGCCACTCAACTGACCTCTGGCGCCCGCCTATGGACGCACGATAGGCGCCTCCATAGTGTCGCCGATCATCTGGGCTTCGCAGAAAATCCCGCGGGCAGCGCAAGAAATTCCTGAATTCTCAAACACACGATATATGACCAAGAGTTTCGAATTCGGTCTGGACACATTCGGCGACATCACCGTCGGCGCAGACGGCAAGCTTTTGTCACACGCCCAGGTGATCCGCGACGTGATCGAGGAAGCGGCACTCGCCGATGCGCTCGGTATCGAGGCGTTCGGCGTCGGCGAGCATCACCGGCCGGACTTCGCCATTTCGGCGCCCGAAGTGGTGCTCGGCGCGATCGCCGGCCGCACCAAGCGCATCGCGCTCGGCTCGGCCGTCACGGTACTCTCATCCGACGATCCGGTTCGCGTGTTCGAGCGTTTTTCCAGCCTGAATGCCGCGTCCAGCGGGCGCGCCGAGATCACGCTCGGCCGCGGCTCGTTCACCGAGTCGTTTCCGCTGTTCGGCTACGACCTTGCGCAATACCAAGAGCTGTTCGAGGAAAAGCTGGATCTGTTCGCGGCCTTGATCCGGCAGGAAACAGTGACCTGGCAAGGCAAGACCCGCCCTGCCTTGACCGATCAGCGGGTCTTTCCGACGCTTGAAGGTGGGCCGCTGAAGACCTGGATCGGCGTCGGCGGCAGTCAGCAATCGGTGGTCCGCGCCGCGGCCTACGATTTTCCGCTGATGCTCGCCATCATCGGCGGCGATCCGAAGCGGTTTGTACCCTATGTCGAGCTGTATCATAGCGCTTTCGCGCAGCTCGGCCGGCCGGCGCAGGCGATCGGCCTGCACGCGCACGGCTACGTGGCGGACAGCGACGAGCAGGCGCGCGAAGAGCTGTGGCCGCACTACAGGGTGTCGCGCAACCGCATTGGCGCCGAGCGCGGCTGGCCGCCGGTGACGCGCGCCTCGTTCGATTACGAAGCCGGCACCGGCGCGCTTCACATCGGCGCGCCGGAGACGGTGGCACGCAAGATCGCCGCCACCGCCAAGACTCTCGGCATCGTCCGCTTCGACATGAAATACAGCCAGGGCGCGCTGCCGCACGACAAGCTCATGCGCAGCATCGAGCTTTACGGCACGAAGGTCATTCCGATGGTGCGGGAGCTGCTGGCTTAAGCCGCGTTACTCATCGAGCAGCGCGTTGGGCAGCTTGAAATGCTGGTGCTCGGCCGGATGCGGATCGAACGGCTTGCGCGCGCCCGAGCCGACGCATTTGGCCTCAGCGGTGTAATGCACCGACAGCCGCGCGCCCTCGTAAAGTTTGCGCGCATGGCCGTAGACGTGACGGCGGCCCGCGCGATTGAAGTGCAGGCGAACCATTTGCCGGCAGATCGGACATTGGGCCGTGATCGGGTGAAGCCGCCGGCCGCCCAAAAACTTGCCGGCCACGAGCTTGCCGAATTCGACAAGCCAAACGGAAAAGTTCCGCATCGCCGCGTCCCCTCGCGCGCTCGACTCGAAACGCAGCACACATCTGTGTCTAAAACTTGATGCCAACGACGGCAACGGAAAATTTCGCGTTGTTCACGTCCCGACCAGCCCGAATTGCGGGCTCGACGGCTCGGCGTGGGTGCGCTTGGCGATGCGGCCGGCAAGGCGCGACAGGCGGCCGGCTTCGACGGCGGCCCGCATGCTCTTCGCCATCAGCAGCGGATCGCGGGCCTTCGATATAGCGGTGTTGACCAGGACCGCGGCGCAGCCAAGTTCCATGGCGAGCGCCGCGTCGGATGCGGTGCCGATGCCGGCGTCGAGCACTACAGGCACCGGCGAACGGGCGCAGACAAGCTCGATGAGATGCGGGTTGCAGATGCCGAGCCCGGAACCGATCGGTGCGCCGAGCGGCATCACGGCGGCCGCGCCCGCGTCGGCGAGCTTGCGGCAGGTCACCGGATCCTCGGTGCAGTACGGCAGCACGACGAAACCTTTCGCCACCAGCATTTGTGTGGCGCGCACCAGTTCCTCGACGTCGGGATAAAGCAGCTCGCGATCGCCGATGACTTCGAGCTTGATCCAGTTGGTGTCCAGTGCCTCGCGGGCGAGCTCGGCGGTGAGCACGGCGTCCTTGGCGGTCTGGCAGCCGGCCGTGTTGGGCAGGAATTTTTTGACCTGGCCGGCGAGCAGATCGACCAAGCTCTCGTCGTCGCCGGCGAGGCTGATGCGGCGGATCGAGGCCGTGACCATTTCGGTGCCGCTGGCGGCGATTGAATCGAGCATGATCTTGCGGTTCGGATAGCCGGCGCTGCCGAGGAACAGCCGCGAGCCGAATTGATGGCCGGCAATGATCAGCGGATCGGACATGAAGTTCGCTCCTAGCCACCCTGCCGCGCGCGCACGATCTCCACGCTGTCGCCCGGCTTGAGCGCAGTGTCGCACCAGGCGACGCGCGGCACGACCGCGCCGTTGAGCGCGACCGCGATGCCGCGTTGGCCGGTGTCGACTTCCTTTTTCACCAGCAATTGCTCCAACGTGGCGGCCGCCAGCGGTTCGCTCTCGCCATTGACGCGGATGTGGCCGTTGAGGGTTTGCTGATCGCTCATCGGTTTCCTTTTCACTCGGCCGCGCGCGCCGGCAAGAAGCGCTCCAGGCCGAACGGCTGGATCATCGGATCGACCACGTCGTCGAGGATGAGGCGCGCCATCGCATCGGCGGTGACCGGCGTAAGCAGAATGCCGTTGCGGTGGTGCCCGGTAGCATAGAACAAGCCGTCGAGCGGACCGCGGCCGAGGATCGGCGCATCGTCGCGACTGCCCGGCCGATGGCCGACCCAGATTTCCGCGACCGGCAATTCCTCGATGGCGGGCACCGCACGCCACGCTGCTTCCAACAGGGTCAGCAACCCGCCCGCGGTGACGGTCTCG
>JASHSE010000358.1 GCA_030036975.1 Xanthobacteraceae bacterium
CCGAGCATGCGGGAAAGGAGTTCCTGAACGCGGTGCGGCACCTTGGCGGCGCCGTGCAGTTCGAGAATGCCGCGTGAAGCGTCGTAGTAGCCGATGGCGCCGCGGGTCTCGAGCGGCACGCCGGAATGGCGGCCGATCGCGAGCTCGAGCGCGATGATGTGGGGCGCGTCGCGGAACACGGCATCGACGTCGCCGTAGCCTTGGTGGATCAGCGCCGCTTCGCTGCCATGGCCGGGCGAAAATTCGAATGGCGGCGTTTTTGCATCGAGTACCGGCGGCAGTTCCTCGATCTCGATGGCAACGAGATCGGCCGCATCCTCGGCAATGTACGGATCGGCGGCGAACACCGCGGCGACCGGCTCGCCCACATAGCGCACGACATCCTTCGCCAGGATCGGCTGACGGTATGGATCGAGCGCCGGAATGCGGCCTTCGCGGAAATCGACCGGCGGCACACTGGCAACATCGGCCGACGTCCATACTGCGAACACGCCGGGCACGGCGCGCGCCGCCGCGGTATCGATCGCCACGACGCGGCCGTGTGCGTGCGCCGAACGCGCGATGCGCATATGCAGTTGATGGGCAAAGTTGATGTCGCCGGCAAACTCGCCGCGGCCGGTAATCAGCGGCGGATCCTCGAGCCGCTCGACCGATTGGCCGATCCAGCGCTTTTTCTGCGCCGGCGCGTTCATGCGGCCGCGCGCTCCAACGCCCGCCGGGTCACAGCGAGAACGAGGTCGCGGCGGAATTCGGCGCTGGTGGTGATGTCTTCCATCGGGTCGACCGCTGCGGCAGCCGCGCTCGCGGCGGCACGGAATGCCGTGTCTCCCGGCGCGGCGCCGGCGAGCGCCTTTTCGGCCCCGGCGATCCGCCGCGGCGTCGGCTCGACGCCGCCGAGCGCGACGCGCGGCTCGATCATCTTGCCGCCCTCGCTGCGATAGACGCCGACCGCCGCCGCCATGGCGAAATCGCCGGCGCGGCGGTTGAACTCGTAGAAGCCGCAGCGTGTGCCGGCCGAGAGCAGCGGCAAGCGCGCTTCGACCAGGAGCTCATCGTCGGCGAGCGCCGTGGTCATGATGCCCCGGAAGAAATCGCGCGCCGCGATGACGCGCTCGCCGCGCGCGCTCCTCGCCACAACCTCGCCGTCGAGCGCGGCCAGCGCCAGCGCCCATTCGGAGGCCGGATCGGCATGGGCGAGGCTGCCGCAAAACGTGCCGCGGTTGCGGATCGGATAATGCGCGATGTGTCGCACCACGTCGGCGAGGAAGGTGCCGAGCGGCCCGTCGCAGACCGAGCGGTGGAACGCGGCGTGGCGCACGCAGGCGCCGATGACGAGTTTTTCCCCGCTCACTTCGAGGCGATTGAGCGCCGCGATGTCGTTGATATCGATGAGGTGGCCCGGCTTGGCGAGCCGAAACGCCATGGTCGGGACCAGGCTTTGGCCGCCGGCGAGCACGCGGCCGTCCTCGGACGCGAACTCCGCCAGCAACGCCACGGCTTCATCGACTGTTTTCGGGGCGTGATAGCGAAACGCCGCAGGCTTCATCGCCTAGTGGTCCGATTCTGACATTCGCATGCAGGTTCGGCATGCTCTGATGCGAATGCCAGAATCAAAGGACCACGAGCACTTGATCTATCCAGTGGAGCTTTGGATGTGACATTCGCCTCGGGAGAGTTACGGCTAGCCGTGGGGCGAATGTCAAATCCGCTCCACTGGTATCAACTTTGGGATTGACGTATGTTTTTGGACTGATGCACGGTTTTCGGCACAGAGTCAAAAACGGAACGCGTCAAGAACGGCATGAAGCCCCCGCCCTTTTCCTACCACGACCCGCGCACGGTCGCCGACGCAGTCGGCCTGCTCACCAGCCTCGACAACGCCAAGCTGCTCGCCGGCGGGCAGTCGCTCATGCCCATGCTCAACATGCGCTATGTGCTGCCCGACCACGTTATCGATCTCAATCGCGTCGAAGGTTTGAGCTACATCACGCCACGCGATGGCGTGCTCGAAATCGGCGCCATGACGCGCCAGCGCGACATCGAGTTCTCCGGCGCAGTCGCCGAGCGTTGCCCGCTGATGGCCGAGGCGATCCGCCAAGTCGGCCATCGCCAGACCCGCAATCGTGGCACCTTGGGCGGCTCGCTGTGTCACCTCGACCCGGCGGCCGAGCTGGTATCTATCGCCGCCGCGCTCGACGCCAAAGTCACGGTCGCCGGCAAGAGCGGCACGCGCGAGATCGACTTCGCCGCCTTTCCGGTCGCTTACATGACGCCGGCTATCGAGCCCGGCGAGCTGTTGACCGCCGCCACGTTTCCGTGCTGGCCGCGCGGTCACGGCTACGCCTTCGTCGAGTTCGCCCGCCGTCATGGCGATTTCGCCATCGTTTCGGCGGCGGTTCTGATCGAAGAGGACAAGAGCGGGAAAATCACGCGGGCATCGGTCACGCTCGGCGGCATGGGACCGGCGCCGGTGCGCGCCGCGGCGGTGGAGCGGACGCTGATCGGCGAAACCATCGAGGAGAAGCGGCTGCGCGAAATCTGTGAGTCATTGCGCAAGCTTGACGCCATCGACGACATCCACGCGCCAGCTTCTTACCGCCAGCAATTGGCGACCGTGCTGCCGCGCCGTGCGCTTCTGAAAGCGCATGAACGCATCGCCCAAGGAGCACGCGCATGAGCGACACGCGACAGATCGCGGTCACGGTGAACGGCACGCGCTACCAGGAGACCGTGCCGGTGCGCGTCACGCTCGCCGATTTTCTGCGCCATCAGCTCGGACTGACCGGCACGCATCTCGGCTGCGAGCATGGCGTGTGCGGCGCCTGCACCATTTTGCTCGACGGCCGCTCGGCGCGCTCGTGTCTGATGCTGGCGGTGCAGGCGGACGGCCATGAGATCCTCACCGTCGAAGGCATCGCGCCGAATGCGGACACGCTGCATCCGCTGCAGGAGGCGTTCCGCGACAATCACGGCCTGCAATGCGGCTTCTGCACGCCGGGAATTTTGACGACGCTGATCGAGTTCCTGCGCGATAATCCGGATCCAACCGAGGAAGAAGTGCGGATCGGAATTTCCGGCAATCTGTGCCGCTGCACCGGCTATCAGAACATCGTCATCGCCGCCCTCGACGCGGCGAGGCGGCTGCGCGGATCTTCCGGTGCGTCGCAGCCGTAACAATTATTCCCTCGTCACCACCGGGCTTGACCCGGTGGTCCATGCTGACCTTCGGCAGGCGGTGCGTTACCGCATTATATCATGAGCCGAGGTGCTGCGTGGATTGCTGGGTCAAGCCCGGCAATGACGAAGGGGTG
>JASHSE010000359.1 GCA_030036975.1 Xanthobacteraceae bacterium
ATGCCGCCACCATGGTGACCGCGGGCGTGTTCATGGTGGCGCGGCTGTCGCCGCTGTTCTCGCTGTCGCCGGGCGCGTCGGCCTTCGTCATCTTCATCGGCGCCACCACCTGCATGTTCGCCGCCACCGTCGGCCTGGTGCAGAACGACATCAAGCGCATCATCGCCTATTCGACCTGCTCGCAGCTCGGCTACATGTTCGTCGCCATGGGGGTCGGCGCCTATTCGGTCGGCATGTTCCATCTGTTCACCCACGCCTTCTTCAAGGCGCTGCTGTTCTTGTGCTCCGGCTCGGTGATCATCGCCATGCATCACGAGCAGGACATCCGGCACATGGGCGGGCTGTGGCGCAAGCTGCCGTTCACCTACGCGACCATGCTGATCGGCACTTTGGCGCTCACCGGCTTTCCGTTCACTGCGGGCTATTTCTCCAAGGATGCCATCATCGAGTCGGCGCTTGTGAGCAACAATCCGATGGCGGCTTACGGATTCGTCATGACGCTCGGCGCCGCAGCGTTGACCGCGTTCTATTCCTGGCGGCTGATTTTCAAGACGTTCCACGGCGCGCCGCACGACCGCGAGCACTACGAGGCGGCGCATGAGACGCCGTTGACCATGCTGGTGCCGCTGGCGCTGCTCGCCATCGGCTCGATCGCCGCCGGCTATCCGGCGCTCGCCGTGTTCACCGGCCACGGCACCGACGAATTCTTCCGCGGCTCGCTGCAGCTTGGCATCGCCAACACGCTGTTCGAAGGCGCTGAGAAAGTGCCACTGCTGCTGTCGATCCTCCCCACATTGATGATGATCGTCGGTTTTCTGGTCGCCTGGCTGTTTTACATTCGCCGGCCGGACCTGCCCGAGGAATTGGCGAGCCAACAACACGTGCTCTACCAATTCCTGCTCAACAAATGGTACTTCGACGAGATCTACGACTATCTGCTCGTCCGTCCGACCTTGTGGCTCGGCCGGCTGTTCTGGAAGGGCGGCGACGGCTTTATCATCGACGGCTTCGGGCCTGACGGCGTATCCGCGCGCGTGCTCGACGTCACCCGCAACGTGGTGCGGCTGCAGACCGGCTATCTCTATCACTATGCCTTCGCCATGCTGATCGGCGTTGCCGCGGCCGTGACTTGGTTCATGTTCTATGGAGCGCACGGATGACGAGCTGGCCGATCCTGTCCGTCGTCACGTTCCTGCCGGTTGCCGGCGCGCTGTTCATCGCCTTCCTGAGCGACGACGAAGCCGGCCTGCGCAACGCGCGCTGGGTGGCGTTGTGGACCACGCTGATCACGTTCGCCATTTCGTTGATCCTGGTCTGGCGCTTCGATCCGTCCACGCCCGACTTTCAGTTCGTCGAAAAGGGCCCGTGGCTCGGCAACACCATCGGCTACTCGATGGGCGTCGACGGCATTTCGCTGCCGTTCGTGATCCTTACCACCGGGCTGATGCCGATCTGCATCCTGGCGAGCTGGACCGCGATCCAGCGCCGCGTGCGCGCCTACATGATCACGTTTCTGGTCATGGAAACCCTGATGGTCGGCACCTTCTGCGCGCTCGACCTCGTGCTGTTCTACTTTTTCTTCGAAGGCGGCCTCATTCCGATGTTCATTATCATCGGCGTGTGGGGCGGCCCGCGCCGGGTCTACGCGAGCTTCAAGTTCTTCCTCTACACGTTTCTCGGCTCGGTGTTCATGCTGCTCGCCATCATGGCGATGTACTGGGACGCCGGCACCACCGACATCCCGACCCTGCTGCATCACGGTTTTCCGCGCAGCCTGCAGACCTGGGCGTTCCTCGCGTTTTTGGCCTCGTTCGCCGTCAAGCTGCCGATGTGGCCGGTCCATACCTGGCTGCCGGACGCCCACGTCGAGGCGCCGACCGCCGGCTCGGTGATCCTCGCCGCCGTCCTGTTGAAGTTGGGCGGCTACGGCTTTTTGCGCTTTTCGCTGCCGATGTTCCCCGCCGCCACGCAGCACCTGGCGCCCTTGATTTATGCGCTCTCCGTCATCGCCATCATCTACACCTCGCTGGTCGCCTTGATGCAGGAGGACTGGAAGAAGCTGATCGCCTATTCGTCGGTGGCGCATATGGGCTTCGTCACCATGGGCTTGTTCGCGGTGACGGCCCAAGGAATTTCGGGCGGCATTTTTCAAATGCTGTCGCACGGCGTGATCTCGGCCGCCTTGTTCCTCTGCGTCGGCGTCGTCTACGACCGCATGCACACCCGCGAGATCGCCGCCTATGGCGGGCTCGTCAACCGCATGCCGCTTTACGCCTTCGTGTTCATGGTGTTTGCGCTGGCCAATATCGGCCTGCCCGGCACGTCCGGCTTCGTCGGCGAGTTCCTGACCATGATCGGCACTTTCCGGGTCAACACCTGGGTGGCGACGCTGGCGGCGCTCGGCACGATCCTGTCCGCCGGCTACATGCTGTGGCTCTACCGCAAGGTGATCTTCGGCAAGCTGGAAAAAGCGAGCTTGGCCGCCATCCGCGACATCGGCTGGCGCGAGATGATCGTGTTCGCGCCGCTCATCATCGTGACCATCCTGATCGGCGTCTACCCGAAGCCGGTGCTCGATTTCTCCGCCGCCTCGGTCACGCAACTGATCGACAATTACCACCACGCGCTCAACGGCGCGCAGACGGCGGCGCTGGCGAGGTGAAATGATGGCTGCCGTGGCGTATCCCGCTATTCTGCCGGTGCTGCCCGAGATCGTGCTCGGGCTCGGCGCCATGGCGCTGCTCATGGCCGGCGTATTCCGCGCCGCTTCCGTCCGCGTCGTCGATTTTGCCGCAATCGTGCTCCTGGTGATCGCCGGCGCCGTGCTGCTGACGTTGCCCTCCGGCCGCCTGGTGAGCTTCGGCGGCAGCTTCGTGGTCGACGATTTCGCGCGCTTTCTCAAAATTTTGGCGCTGATCGGCTCGGCCGCCGCCGTCGCCATGTCGATCGATCATGCGCAGCGCGAGCACCAGCAGCGCGTCGAATATTCCGTCCTCGTTCTGCTCTCCACGCTCGGCATGCTGATGCTGATCTCGGCCGCCGACCTGATCGCGCTTTATCTCGGCCTGGAACTGATGAGCCTGCCGCTTTACGTGATGGCGGCGAGCCATCGCGGCTCGCTGCGTTCGACCGAAGCCGGGCTGAAATATTTCGTGCTCGGCGCACTGTCGTCCGGCATGCTGCTCTATGGCGCCTCGCTGATCTACGGTTTCACCGGCACCGTGAGCTTTACAGGAATCGCTCAGGCCGCGGCGCAAAGCGGCGTCGGGCTGATCTTCGGCCTCGTCTTTCTGTTCGCCGGCTTCTGCTTCAAGGTCGCGGCGGTGCCGTTCCACATGTGGACGCCGGACGTTTACGAGGGCGCGCCGACACCGGTGACCGCGTTCTTCGCGGCCGCGCCAAAAGTCGCTGCCATCGCTATGTTCGTGCGCGCCACGGTCGTGGCATTCCCGGGCATTACCAGCGAGTGGCAGCAGATCCTGGTCTTCGTCGCTATCGCCTCGACGCTGCTCGGCTCGTTCGCCGCCATCGGCCAGCGCAATTTCAAGCGGCTGATGGCGTATTCGTCGATCGGCCATATGGGCTACGCGCTGATCGGCCTTGCCGCCGGCACGCCCGAGGGCGTGCAGGGCGTGTTGCTCTATATGGCGATCTACATCACCATGACGCTCGGCGTTTTCGCCGTGATCCTGGCGATGCGCCGCTCGACCGGCATGGTGGAATCGATCGATCAGCTGGCCGGACTTGGCCGCACCCATCCGACCATGGCGTTCCTGCTGGCGATGCTGCTGTTCTCCATGGCCGGCGTGCCGCCGCTCGCCGGCTTCTTCGCCAAGTTCTATGTCTTCCTCGCCGCCATCAAGGCCGGCCTCTACGTGCTGGCAATAATCGGCGTGCTGGCGAGCGTGGTCGGCGCCTATTATTATCTGGCGATCGTCAAGGTCATGTATTTCGACGAGGCGGTCGAAGGCTTTTATGCCATGCCCATAGAGTTGCGCATCGTGCTGGCGGTGTGCGGCCTGTTCAACATCCTGTTCTTTGTCTATCCCGGGCCGTTGGTCGGCGCGGCAAGTGCGGCCGCCCATTCGCTGTTCTGATGCGGCTTGATCCGGAAGCTGGACGTTTGGGCTTCCGCGTGGCGACGCATGACGTTTTGCCCTCGACGAACGTCGAGGCTCTGCGCCATGCCGTCGAGCACGCGGATGACGCGCGGCCGCTGTGGATCGTGGCACGCGAGCAAACGCAAGGGCGCGGCCGCCGCGGCAACACCTGGGTCTCGCCGCGCGGTAATCTCTACGCCACGCTGTTGCTTCACGATCCGGCGCTGCCGCCGCATGCGCCGCAATTGTCGTTCGTCGCCGCGCTTGCCGTTCTTGACGCAATCGCCGACCGCGCGCCTATGGTGGCGCAGCGTCTTGCGCTGAAATGGCCCAATGACGTGCTCTGCGGCCGCGAAAAACTGGCCGGCATTTTGCTCGAGGGCCGCATGCTCGGCGAAAAGATTACCGTGGCGATTGGCATCGGCGTGAACTGCATGCATCATCCGGCGCAGACGGGCTACCCTGCCACCGATCTGGCGGCAGCCGGTGCGCCGGTCAGCGCCGGCGAATTGTTTACGGCGCTCTCGGGCGCCATGCTGCGCCGTCTTGAACAATGGCGCAGTGGCGCAGGCTTTGCCGACATCCGTCGCAATTGGCTTGCCCGAGCCGCCGGCATCGGCAAGCCTATCCGCGTGCGGCTGCCTGACCGCGAGATTTCCGGTCGTTGCGAGGGCCTCGACGACAGCGGCTGCCTGCTGCTGCGCCGCGCCGACGGCACGTTGCAAACGATCGCCGCCGGCGAAGTTTTTACGCTCGCCGACGATCCCGAGCGCGCCTCTCACCCCGATCAGATAGCGTGCGATGGCGCAGAGTGAATTCGTGTTCGCGCCGCTCGGCGGCATCGGCGAGATCGGGATGAACCTCTCGATCTACGGTTTTGGCGACGAGCGCCGCCGGCAATGGCTCATCGTCGATTGCGGCGTGTCGTTCGCGTCCGAGGAGCAATTGCCGGGCATCGATCTGATCATGCCCGACATCCGCTACCTCGTGGAGGAGCGCAAGAACGTCGTCGGCCTCGTGCTCACTCACGGCCACGAGGACCACATGGGCGCGCTGATCGATCTGTGGCCGCGGCTTGATAACGTGCCGCTTTACGCTACGCCGTTTACGGCCGCCTTGTTCGAGGCCAAGCGGCTCGGTGAGCCTGGCGCGCCGCAAATTCCCATCAATGTCGTGCCGCTGCGCGGGCGCTTGACGCTCGGCCCGTTCGACGTCGAATTCATCAGCGTCGCCCATTCGATCCCCGAATCCAACGCGCTCGCCATCCGCACCGCCGCTGGCACCGCGCTGCATACCGGCGACTGGAAGATCGATCCGACGCCGCTCACGGGCTCCAAGACCGATGCTGAGCGGCTTGCCACGCTCGGCGCGGAGGGCGTGCTGGCGCTGATCGGCGATTCGACCAACGCGGTGCGCGACGGGCGCTCGCCGTCCGAGGCCGCCGTCGCCAAAACCATTGCCGAACTCGTGCGCACGGCACCAGCGCGCGTCGCGGTGACGACCTTCGCCTCCCATGTCGATCGCATCCGCGCCGTGGCCGACGCCGCGCGCGCCGCCGGCCGCGAAGTCGTCGTGGTCGGCCGCGCCATGGAGCGCGTGGTGCAGGTCGCGCGCGAGACCGGCTATCTCGACGGCGTGCAGGAGTTTCGCGGCGCCGACACTTACGGCTATCTGCCGCCTGACAGAGTATTGGCGCTGTGCACCGGCAGCCAGGGCGAGCCGCGCGCGGCGCTGGCGCGCATCGCCGAGGACGAGCATCCCGACGTGGCGCTGTCGAAGGGCGACCGCGTCATCTTTTCCTCGCGCGCCATTCCGGGCAACGAGAAGGCCGTCGACCGGGTGATCAACGGGCTGGTCGCCCAGGGCGTCGAGGTCATCACCGACCGCACCCATCTGGTCCACGTCTCCGGACATCCCCGGCGGGCCGAACTCCTCGACATGATCGGCTGGGTCAAGCCGCAAATCCTGATCCCGGCCCACGGCGAGGCTCTGCATCTCGCCGAGCATGCCGAACTCGCCCGCCGCGCCAGCGTGCCGCAGGTCGTGGTGTGCCGCAATGGCGACTTGGTGCGGCTTGCGCCCGGGCCGGCGCAGATCATCGACCAGATTCCCTCCGGCCGCCTCTACAAGGACGGAATACTGCTCATCAATGCTGAGGCGCGCACCGTCGCGTCGCGGCGCCGCATGAGTTTTTCCGGCGCGGTCAGCGTCGCGCTCGCCTTGACCGACCAGGGTGCGCTCGCCGCCGATCCCGAAATCGAGCTGTTCGGCATTCCCGAGGCCGACGCCTCGGGCGCCTCCATCGCCGACATTGCGCGCGACGCGATCGAGGAGGCGTTCGAATCGATGCCAAAACCGCGCCGGCGCGATCCCGACGCCGTCGCCGAAGCGGTGCGCCGCGCCGTGCGCTCGGCCATCGCGCAGCGCTGGAACAAGAAGCCGATCTGCCACGTGCACGTGCTCGAGGTGTAGCATGGCTTGAGCGCGTTGAAACCCATAAGGAGAAAACGATGGCATGCGACTACGCGCAGCTAGCCGATCAAAGACCTTGCTGGAGAGCTTGCCAAGTGCGCGCGTATCAACTGGGGATTTAATGGACCTTGCGAAAGGTCCCGTCCAAACAGGTAGTGGATGGGGGTTGCCCTTCTGGGGCCTTTCGGGTTTCAGTCGCATCGAAGCTCTCACGTGTGGTCGCCCAGCGTATCCTCCACGATACGTGGATTGCGGTCCAGCAACGCGAGGAGGACTCGCGCAGGTCCCTCGGGCATGCGCCTTCCCTGTTCCCAGTTGCGCAAGGTGCCGGCTGACACGCCGATCCGGCTCGAAAATGCTGCTTGCGATAATCCCATTCTGCGCCGGACGGCGGCGACGTCGACCTTCCGCGGAATATGCAGTCGCAGTCCAGCGACTTGTTCGCCCCGTGCATGGGCGGCGGCTTCATGAAGGCCTTGCATGATTCTGTCCGCGGGTTTTTTCACGTATTTCTCCTTCGCCAATAGCGGGCGATTTCCTGTGTGAGAGTTCTGAACCCTGCAATTTCCGCTGCCGTAAAGTTTCCTCGTTCGCCTTTGCTCAGAAGCGCGACGAGATACACCGGCGCATTGGGGCCAAAGTAAGCGGTTATGACTCGATAGCCTCCGCTCTTTCCCTTATTCCGACCGGCGAAACGAACTTTGCGGACTCCGCCAGATGCCCGAACTTCATCTCCTTGGCGAGGATTCGCGGCGATCACGTCTATGATCGCCTGGTGTTGCACCTCGCCGATCTTCGCCGCTTCCACATCGCGGAGGAATTGCGGCAATTCCGCCACGACGTGCAGCCTGGGCATCACGATTCCATCATATACGCCAGCGGCGCACCTGCGTCAATGGCGTAGGAGTCGATCGGGAATTGGTACTGGCAGTCTAAGATTATGTGCACCGCATGCTATGATGCCGGTTCTTGGATCGTGAAGCCAAACAGCCATGATCGGCAAGCTCAATCATGTTGCCATTGCGGTGCCCGATCTCGCCAAGGCGGCGGCGATATACCGCGACGCGCTCGGCGCCAAAATTTCGGCTGCGGTGCCGCAGGCCGAGCATGGCGTTACCACGGTGTTCGTTACCCTGCCGAATACCAAGATCGAGCTGATCGCGCCGCTTGGCGACAATTCGCCGATCGCCAAGTTCCTTAAGCGCAATCCGGACGGCGGCATGCATCATGTCTGCTACGAAGTGCCCGATATCCGCGCCGCCCGCGACGCGCTAAAGGCGGCCGGAGCGCGCATCCTCGGCGACGGCGAGCCGAAGATCGGCGCCCATGGCAAGCCGGTCCTGTTCCTGCATCCGAAGGATTTCGCCGGAACGCTGGTCGAGCTCGAACAAGCCTGAACGCGGCAACAATGACCAAGGCCACGGCGGTCGCCGTCTTTTTTCTGATCTGGTGGGTGGTGCTGTTCGCGGTGCTGCCGTGGGGCGTGCATAGCCAACATGAAGGCGGCGATATCGCGCCGGGCACCGATCCGGGCGCGCCGGTGCTGCCGCACCTCGGCCGCAAGCTCCTTTGGACGACGTTGGTCGCCGGGGTCGTTTTTGCCGCGTGTTACGTCGTCTATGTCCATCGGCTGGTCACGCTCAACGGCCTTTTGGCGCCGTTCGGCATGCATGATTGATTGTGGCCAAATCGTCTTTATCCCAGGTACTTAGATCGACATCCTAAAGCGCCTTGGAGGATCCGCCTGCCGCCTCGAAAAGAAAAGGCAGGGCCGAAACCCTGCCTCAAAATTCCTTATCTCGGCCCCTTATCCACGCCTTGCTGAATGGGATTCCTGGTCCGGCGTGGGGCGGCGTTGGTTCGCGCTCTGAAGGCCATCCTCCCAAGACTTGGACCACTATCGTGGTGCCGTTTAGACGGTTTCCACGACAGCCCAGGCTATTCGTAGTCGATCTTTCTCCTGCTGTCATTAGCCCCGCGGGGGCTGCGACTAAAAAAACACGGCCGTTGTGTTCCGCCGTTGAATCGGGTTTGTGGCGGCATGCGCCTGTCCCGCTATTTTCTGCCGATCCTGCGCGAAACCCCCAAGGAAGCCGAAATTGCCTCACATCGGCTGATGCTGCGCGCCGGCATGATCCGCCAGGAAGCCGCCGGCATCTATGCGTGGCTGCCGCTGGGCTTTGGCGTGCTGAAGAAGATCGAGCAGATCGTGCGCGAGGAGCAGGACCGCGCCGGCGCCGTTGAGCTCCTGATGCCCACCCTGCAGCTCGCCGACCTGTGGCGCGAGAGCGGGCGCTACGACGCCTACGGGCCGGAAATGCTGCGCATCAAGGACCGCCATGAGCGCGAGCTGCTCTACGGGCCCACCAACGAGGACATGATCACGGAAATCTTCCGCGCCGCGATCCGCTCGTACCGGGACTTGCCAAAGAACCTCTACCATATCCAGTGGAAGTTCCGCGACGAACAGCGCCCGCGCTTTGGGGTGATGCGCGGCCGCGAGTTCCTGATGAAGGACGCCTATTCATTCGACGTCGACGAGGCGGCGGCGCGGCTCTCCTACAACAAGATGTTCGTCGCCTATCTGCGGACCTTCGCGCGCATGGGACTAAAGGCGATTCCCATGCGGGCCGAGACCGGCCCCATCGGCGGCGATCTGTCCCATGAATTCCTCATCCTGGCCGAGACCGGCGAGTCCGGCGTGTTCTGCGACGAAAGGGTGCTCGATCTGGCCATTCCCGGCGAGGATGTGAATTACGAAAGCGACCTTTCGCCCATCATCCGGCAATGGACGAGCCTCTACGCCGCGACCCAGGACGTTCATGACGAAGCCCGCTTCGAACGCGAAGTGCCGCCGCCGCGGCGGCTGCAGACCCGCGGCATCGAGGTTGGGCAGATTTTCTATTTCGGCACGAAATATTCGGTGCCGATGAACGCGGTCGTGTCGGGTCCCGACGGGGTCGAGCGCCCGATCCACGGCGGCTCCTATGGGATTGGCGTATCGCGGCTCGCCGGCGCAATCATCGAGGCCTTTCACGATGAATCCGGCATCAAATGGCCGGAGCCGGTCGCGCCGTTCCGGGTCATGATCCTCAACCTCAAGCAGGGCGCTGCCGACACTGACGCGGCGTGCGAAAAGCTCTACGCGGCGCTCGCCGCCAAAGGCATCGACACGCTCTACCACGACCTCGACGAGCGGCCCGGCGCCAAGTTCGCCACCGCCGATCTGATCGGCATCCCGTGGCAGATCCTGGTCGGCCCGCGCGGCCTTGCCGAGGGCAAGGTCGAGCTCAAACGCCGCGCCGACGGAACGCGGGAACTGATGAGCCCGGCCGATGCGCTGGCGCGGCTTTCGGCATGAACCTGTGCGCTGACGTGCGGCATTTCGACGATTCCCGGCTTGAAAGCGCCAGAATCGTGTGAAACTCCGGCTGATCGCGGGGACCCTGAACTCCATGCCCGAGCCGACCGGCACCGCTCCCTTCACTCGATTCGAGTGGATGTTGTCGCTGCGTTACCTGCGGGCGCGGCGCAAGGAGGGCTTCATTTCGGTCATTGCCGGCTTTTCCTTCCTTGGCATCATGCTCGGCGTCGCCACCCTGATCATCGTCATGGCGGTGATGAACGGCTTCCGCCAGGAGCTGCTCGACAAGATCCTCGGCCTCAACGGCCATCTCCTGATCCAGCCGATCGAATCACCGCTGACCGACTGGAAGGACGTTGCCGACCGCGTCAGCAAGGTCGAGGGCGTGCGCCTGGCTGCGCCGATCGTCGAAGGCCAGGCGCTGGCGTCGTCGCCGTTCAATGCCTCCGGCGTGCTGGTGCGCGGTATCCGCGGCGCCGATCTGGAAAAGCTCGGGTCGATCGCCCGCAACATCAAGCAAGGCACGCTCAACGGCTTCGACGGCGGGCAGGGCATCGCCATTGGCAGCCGGCTCGCCGAGCAGCTCTCGGTCCGGGTCGGCGACAACCTCACCCTGGTCTCGCCGCGCGGCGCGGTCACGCCGATGGGCACGACGCCCCGCATCAAGGCCTACAAGGTCGCCGCGGTGTTCGAGATCGGCATGAGCGAGTACGATGCCGCCTTCGTCTTCATGCCGCTGCCTGAGGCGCAAGCCTATTTCAACCGCACCGGCGACGTCACCGCGATTGAGGTCTATACCGACGATCCCGACCACATCGACCGCTTCCGCACGCTCGTCAGCAAAGCCGCAGCGCGGCCGATCTACATGATCGACTGGCGCCAGCGCAACGCCACCTTCTTCAACGCGCTCCAGGTCGAGCGCAACGTCATGTTCCTGATCCTCACCCTGATCGTGCTGGTGGCGGCGCTCAACATCGTCTCCGGCCTGATCATGCTGGTGAAGGACAAAGGCAGCGACATCGCCATCCTGCGCACCATGGGGGCAACCCAGGGCGCGATCATGCGCATCTTTCTCATCACCGGCTCGTCGATCGGCGTGGTCGGCACCGCGGCCGGCTTCCTGCTCGGCACGGTGGTATGCCTCAACATCGATTCGATCCGGCGCTTTTTGTCCTGGCTGACCAATACCGACCTGTTCTCGTCCGAACTGTACTTCTTGTCGAAGCTGCCCGCCGACATGAATGTGAAGGAAACCACCGCGGTGCTGGTGATGGCGCTCGGCCTTTCGCTCCTGGCGACGCTCTACCCGTCGTGGCGCGCGGCGCGTCTCGATCCGGTCGACGCGCTGCGCTACGAGTGAACCGCCCGATGGACGACAAGACCGCGATCAGCGAAGCGACGGCGGCGCCGGCCACGCCGGCCGCGGGCGGAGGGCGGCCGTATATTGTTCTGCATGGCATCGGCCGGCAATTTCGCCAGGGCGACGCCACCCTCGACGTGCTCAAGGGCGCCGAGCTGGCGGTATGGCCCGGCCAGTCGGTGGCCTTGGTGGCGCCTTCGGGCGCCGGCAAGTCGACGCTTTTGCAGATCGCCGGCCTGCTCGAGCAACCCGATGACGGCGAGGTCTATATCGAAGGCGCGGCAACCTCGCGCCTGAGCGATCTTGAACGCACCCGCATTCGCCGCACCTCCATTGGCTTCGTCTATCAGTTCCATCACCTGCTGCCGGAATTTTCCGCGCTGGAAAACGTCATGCTGCCGCAGATGATCCGCGGCCTGTCGCGCCGGCAGGCGGCGACGCGCGCTGCCGAGCTATTGGCTTATCTCGGGCTCAAGGAGCGGATAAGCCATCGGCCGGCGGAAATGTCGGGCGGCGAGCAGCAGCGCGTCGCCATTGCGCGCGCGGTCGCCAATGCGCCGCGGCTTCTGCTCGCCGACGAGCCGACCGGCAACCTCGACGTTCACACCGCCGAGCACGTGTTCGCGACGCTGTCGCAGTTGGTGGGTGCCACCGGGCTCGCCGCCATTATCGCCACGCACAATCTCGACATCGCTGCCAAGATGGACCGCCGCGTGACCATCCGCGACGGCGCGGTGATCGAGTTGACGTGAGCCGGGCGCCTTGTCCGGCGCGCGGCGCATTTCGATCATTTGCACTCAAAAGTGCCGCAGCCGTCGATGCCGCCGTCGCTGCTCCGTGCCGGGGGCGGGGCCGGGGCCGGACGGTACATACTGCGTATTGCGGTTGCAGAAGCCGCCCATGCCGGACAGCGCCGCCATGCACTGCTCGAAAGTCGAAAAACCGCAATTGCTCGAGCCTCCCATCTCCCCGCCGTAATCGGCGCACCACGGATAGTTTTGCGCCTGCGCAGCGGTCGCGGCGCCAGCCAAGCCGATGATCGAACTTGCCAGGAAAAGCCGGAATCTCATGCGCATCTCCAAAACATTGGGCTGCCGCAATCAGCACCCCTAATCGCACACTCTTCCTATCGCGCGGCGATGTTCCGCGGCCGGAGCACGCTTGGGTGGAGACCTCTATTCGTACCGATGCCAATGGCGTCGGTGAGGTCCAGGCGGCGGCACGTACTGGGTGTTGCGGTTGCAAAAGCCGCCCATGCCGGAAAGGGTAGCCATGCACTGTTCGAACGTCGAAAAACCGCAATTTTGTCCGCCGCCACCTCTGCCGCCGTAAACTGCGCACCACGGATAGTTTTGCGCCTGCGCGCTGCTCATGAGCGCGCCCGCCGCCGCGATCAGTGCCGCCGCGAAAAGCAAGGCCTTCATGGGCCGACCTCCTTTAATTGGCGTTTGTTTCTGCCGCCTAAAACCCCAGCCGTCGCCGCTTAGTTCGGCCGCCGCATTCGCTTCGGTGCACACTTCCGTGAGGGTACTTCCCGGCAGGGTCGTGATTCGAACGTAGCGCCGAGCGCCTTGCGGTTTGACGTTCAGGCGGTGAACGGGCTATACCGTTCATACGGTGAACGCGACCGGGCAATGGGCGGAGGGGCCGCGTGCAAGAACCGGTAGCAGGTTGGGCGGGCGCAGTCCGTCGCGAGGCGTCCGACGACGCGATCATGCTCGAACTGCTGGACGCGGTGGAGCGCGATCCCGCGGTGACGCAGCGCTCGGTGGCGCGCGAACTCGGCATCGCGCTCGGGCTGGCCAATGCCTACCTTAAACGCTGCGTGCGCAAGGGGCTGATCAAGGTCGGCACCACGCCGCCGCGCCGCTACGCCTATTACCTGACCCCGCAAGGCTTTGCTGAAAAGTCGCGGCTGACCGCGCGCTATCTCGCCAACTCGTTCTCGTTCTTCCGCCAGGCGCGCGCGCAATGCGCCGAGCTGTTCGCCGTGGCTGCGGCGCGCGGGCAAAAGCGGCTGGCCCTCCTCGGCGACGGCGATCTCGCCGAGATCGCACGCCTGGTCGGCCGCGAGCATCCGGTCGAGATCGTCGGCGTGCTGCCGTTGCCCGCAGGCCAGGTGCGTCTCGACCGCAAGGCCGCGCCAGGCGGCGGCATTGATGCGGTGCTGATCACGGCGCTGTCCGACTCGCGCGCCGCTTATCAAGCGGCGCTCGCCGCGTTCGGCGCCGAGCGCGTCCATGTTCCGGCGTTGCTGCGGGTCCATGCGCCCGCAGCCGCTGCTTCCGTCGACGGAGTCTCCTCATGATGCCGGGTGCGCGCTGGTACGTCGTGCATACCCAGCCGAACGGCGAGGCGCGCGCCGACCTCAACCTGCGCCGCCAGGGTTTTTCTACTTATCTGCCGCGCTATGCCCGCGGGCGGCGTCACGCCCGCCGTCACGACGTCGTGGTCCGGCCGCTGTTTCCGCGCTATCTGTTCGTCGCGCTCGATCCGGCCCGCGACCGCTGGCGCTCGATTCATTCGACGTTCGGCGTTAGCAGCTTGGTCGCAGCCGGCGAGGATCCGGTGCCGGTCCCCGACGGCGTCGTCGACGAAATCCGCGCCCGTGAGACCGACGAAGGCTTTGTCCGGCTCGGCCTGCCCGCCGGCGTGCGGCCGGGCAGCCCGGTGCGCCTCATCGACGGGATTTTTGCCGAAGCCACCGGCGTGCTCGAGCGCATCGCCGATGCCAACCGCGTCGCCATTCTGCTGCAGCTTCTCGGCCGCGAGGTGCGGGTGTTTGTCTCGCCGGCGTGTCTTGGCGCGGCGTAAAACGCGCTGCGCTCTATTTGCCGAGGGTAGCGGGCCGTCCGCCGTTAAGCTGCGCTTCGAGCTCGCCCGCTAGCAGCGCCCAAACAGTCGCCATTTCCAACAAACGGCGCTTGTCGTCGGGATTGCTCGTAGTTCGTGCAATCCTCCGACAATCCTCGGCATAACCTCGGTATTCGGCGACTTCCTGCATGGCCCGGGAACCCCGTGAAGCGCCTTTTATTCCGCGCAGTTTGCGCCTGAGGCGCGACGTCAGCATGCCGCTTGCCATTGCGGGCAATTCAGCGCACCCGGCAGTCAAAACCGCGCGTGGCAAAATCGTACGCTACAACCGCTGCTCGGCAATGCGGCAAGTTCCGTGGCCGCCGAGTTTCTCCACAACAAATCATTGACCAATGGGAGCCGCGAACTCGCAAGGATCCTGGCGAAGGCCTTGACTCCATGAACCTCTCGTGAACAATGTTCCCTATACGTTCTAATCGGGGAGCATGGTCATGGTTCGCATGGTTGTCGAGGAAGCGGCTGCTTTAACCTCCGTCGCGTTGTTCGTGGCGACCATTGCAGTCTGGGTGCAAGTGCTTGGGCTGTTGTGACCGCGGCGAGCGACCACACCAAGAACATCGGGGAAAACACCGCCGCATGTGACGAGAATCGCTTGGCGAGGCTAAATGCTCGGCCAGGAGTGCCTCCTTCCATGCCTGCCCCAGCCGAACCCCGTTTCGTGCATCTGCATGTGCATTCGTCCTATTCGCTGCTCGAAGGCGCGCTGACGATTGCGCGGCTTGCCGAATTGGCCAAGAAGGACCGGCAGCCGGCGTTGGCGCTTACCGACACCGACAACATGTTCGGCGCGCTGGAATTTTCCGAGAAGATGGCGGGCGCCGGCATTCAGCCCATCATCGGCTGCGCGCTTGCCGTCGATTTCGGCGACCAGGACAAGCGGGCCGGCACGATCGGCAGTGCCGGTGGTGCGCACGTAAGCTTTCCGCGGCTCGTTCTCTTGGCCGCGCGCGAAGAAGGCTATCGCCGGCTGATGCGGTTGTGCTCGCGTGCTTACCTCGAAACCGCGCCGGACGAGCGGCCCCATATCAAGCTCGACTGGTTTGACGGTGAATCCGCAGGCCTGATTGCGCTCAGCGGCGGGTCCGACGGGCCGCTTGATTTCGCCATTGCCGGCGGCCAGCAGGCGCTTGCCGCGGCGCGCTGCGAAACTTTGCAGCGGCTGTTTGGCGACCGGCTGTATGTCGAGCTGCAGCGCCACGGCACGGCTTCGGAACACGCGGTCGAGCCGGCGTTGATCGAACTCGCCTACGCCAAAGGTTTGCCGTTGGTCGGCACCAACGAGCCGTTCTTCGCCAAGGCCGACGATTACGAAGCTCATGATGCGCTGCTGTGCATTGCCGAGGGCAAGTTGATCGCCGACGGCGACCGCCGGCAGCTCACCCCCGAGCACCGCTTCAAGAGCCGCGCCGAGATGGCGCAACTGTTTGCCGACCTGCCCGAAGCGCTAGCTGCAACCATCGAGATCGCCGAGCGTTGCGCGTTTCGGCCGCGCACCCTGGCGCCGATCCTGCCGCGATTTTCCGGCGGCCGCCGCGACGACGAGACTGCCGGCAACGACGAGCCCGAGGCGCTCCGCCAAGCCGCCCGCGCCGGGCTCGCCGCGCGTCTCGCCAAGCACGGATTGGCGCACGGCCATACTGCCGACGCGTACAGCGAGCGCCTCGAATACGAGCTCGGCGTCATCGTGAAGATGAAATACGCCGGCTACTTCTTGATCGTCGCCGATTTCATCCAGTGGGCCAAGGCGCAGGGGATTCCCGTCGGACCCGGCCGCGGCTCCGGCGCCGGCTCGCTGGTCGCCTATGCGCTGACCATCACCGATCTCGATCCGATTCGCTTCGAGCTCATCTTCGAGCGCTTCCTCAATCCCGAACGCATTACGATGCCGGATTTCGACGTCGATTTCTGCCAGGAGCGGCGCGACGAGGTCGTCCGCTACGTGCAGGAACGATACGGACGCGAATGCGTCGCCCAAATCATCACCTTCGGCACGCTGCAGGCGCGCGGCGTGCTCCGCGATGTCGGCCGCGTGCTGCAGATGCCGTATGGACAGGTCGACCGGCTATGCAAATTGGTGCCGCAGAATCCGGCGAACCCGATCTCGCTCAAACGGGCGATCGACGACGAGCCGCGGCTGCAGGCCGAGCGCGACCGCGATCCGCTGATCGCGCGGGCCTTCGATATTGCCCAGAAACTTGAAGGTCTGCATCGCCATGCTTCGACGCATGCGGCCGGTGTCGTCATCGGCGACCGGCCGCTCTCCGAACTGGTGCCGCTCTACCGCGACCCGAAATCGCTGATGCCGGTCACCCAGTTCAACATGAAATGGGTCGAGCCGGCGGGCCTGGTGAAATTTGATTTTCTTGGACTGACCACGCTCACCATTCTTGACCGCGCGGTCAAACTGGTGCGCCGGCGCGGCATCGACCTCGATCTGGCCAAGGTGCCGCTCGACGACAGGAAATCCTACGAGATGCTGGCGCGCGGCGAGACAGTCGGCGTGTTCCAGGTGGAAAGCGCGGGCATGCGGCGGGCGCTGATCGATATGCGTCCGGACCGCTTCGAGGATCTGATCGTGCTGGTCGCGCTGTACCGGCCGGGGCCGATGGCCAATATCCCGACCTATTGCGCGCGCAAACTCGGCCATGAGCCGACCGATTATCTGCACCCGAAACTGCAGCCGATTTTGCAGGCGACCTACGGCATCATCACCTATCAGGAGCAGGTGCAGCAGATCGCGCGCGATCTTGCCGGCTACAGTCTCGGCAGGGCCGATATCCTGCGCCGCGCCATGGGCAAGAAAGACAAAAAGGAGATGGCGTCGCAGCGCGATTCGTTTATTTCCGGCGCCGTCGAGCGTGGCATCGCGCAGGGCGACGCCGAGACCATCTTTGAGGCCTGCGCAAAATTTGCCGAATACGGCTTCAACAAATCGCATTCGGCGCCGTACGCGCTGCTGACCTATCACACCGCCTACATGAAGGCGAATTATCCGGTCGAGTTCTTGGCCGCGTCGATGACGCTTGCCACCGGCAGCACCGACAAGCTCGCCGAGTTTCGCGCCGAGGCGGAACGGCTCGGCATCAAGGTCGAGCCGCCGTCGATCAATCGCTCCGGCGTCGAGTTCGAGGTCGACGGCAACGTCATTCACTATGCGCTGGCGGCGCTGCGCGGCGTCGGCCGCCAGGCGGTCGACAGCATCGTCGCGGCGCGCCGCGAGCGGCCGTTTGCCGACCTCGGCGACTTTGCCCGCCGCATCGACCCGCGCGCGCTCAACAAGCGCATGCTGGAATCGCTCGCCGCCGCCGGCGCCTTCGACGCCATGGAGCCAAACCGCGCCCGCGTGTTCGCCGCCGTCGATCGGCTGCTCGCCACTGCGCAGCGCAGTCATGACGACGCCGCGCTCGGCCAGTCCGAGCTGTTCGGCGGCGTGGCCGCGCCCGAGCCGCTGGCGCTGCCGGCGCTCGAAGCGTGGCTGCCGGCGCAGCGCCTGCAGCGCGAATACGAGGCGGTCGGATTCTTTCTCTCCGGCCATCCGCTCGACGATTATGCGGCGGCGCTCAAGCGGCTGCGTGTCCAGTCGTGGGCCGAGTTTTCCCGCGCCGTAAAAGCCGGTGCCGGCGCCGGCCGCGTCGCCGGCACCGTGGTGTCGCGCACCGAGCGCCGCACCAAGAGCGGCAGCAAGATGGGCATCATCGGGCTCTCCGACCCGACTGCGCACTACGAAGCCGTGCTGTTCGCCGAGGGGTTGGCGCAGTATCGCGACCTGCTGGAGCCCGGCACCGCGGTGCTGCTGCTGCTCAGCGCCGAGGTGCAGGCCGAGGAGGTGCGCGCGCGCATCCAATCGGTCGAGCCACTCGACCAGGCGGCGGCCCGCATGCAGAAGGGGCTGCGCGTATTTTTGCGCACCGAGGAGCCGCTGAGCGGCCTGGCTCGCCGCCTCGAACCGGCGCGCAATGGCGCGACGCGTAACGGCAATGGTGGCGGCGAGGCTGGGGACGGCGAGGTTAGCGTGGTTCTGCTCCTGCAGAACGGCAGCGAGGTCGAAGTCAAGCTGCCCGGCCGCTTCAAGGTCTCGCCGCAGATCGCCGGCGCCATCAAGGCGGTGACCGGCGTGGTGACGGTCGAGGCGCTGTAGGGCCGCGGCTGAGCCTCAAGCGCGCAGACCGGCGCGCAGGCGCCCGGCACAGCTCTTTCGTGAATAGCGCATGCTGCACGAAGCCGGGCGGCGTCCGGCTATTCCCACGTGTCGAGCTTGATCTCGTTTGGCCAGGGCGTACCTTTGCCGGATTCGAGCAGCGACTTGAGGCTTAAGAGAAAGACCGCCCATTTCGTGCTGCAATGGTGCATGAATTCCACCGGCGCCTTCCAGCCCTGGTGCTTGAAGAGAACGACGATCCAGTCGCCATTCTGTTTGAGGTCGAAGCTGATCTTGGTGCCGAGCCATTCTTCCGGCCCGTCGGCTACCTGCCAGAGAATTTGCTGGCCGGGCTTAAGCTCCAGAACCTTCATGTCGAATCCGCCGTCACCAAAGCGGAACTGGAGCTCGCCGCCGACCTTGCCGTTGCCCCGCGTATCGCCGGTCCACCAGCGGGAAAGGCCATCGACGGTGGTCAGGGCCTGATAGGCATCATCCAACGACGACGATTTGATTCCGACCTTATGCAGGATGTCAGGCATGGCGTTTTCTCTGTTCTGTGGTGTTGATCGCAGGACGGACATAGCGTCGGCTGTGGGGAGGTGGGAGTTACAAGTTTGTCGGGATTCCGATGGACCCGCTGATCACTGCCGCAGGACAGGCGCTCGCAGCGGGTGATCCGCTCGGCGCATTGAAGCGCGTCGCGCTCCGTGACGACGCCCCGGCGCTGGCGTTGCGTGGCATCGCCATGGCTCAGCTCGGCGATCTCGATCGGGCGAAGGCTCTGCTGCGAAAGGCGGCGCGGGCGTTCGGTCCGAAAGCGGCGTTGGCCCGTGCAAGATGCGTCGTCGCCGAGGCCGAGATTGCGCTCGTCTCACGCGATTTAAGCTTTTCCGGCAAGGCGCTCGATATGGCGCGGGGGACGCTGGAGCGCCACGGCGATGAAGCCAATGCCGCCCACGCGCAGCATCTCGAGGTTCGGCGACTACTGCTGCTCGGGCGCCTCGCCGAGGCCGAGGGCGCACTGGCGAAGTTCGATGCCGCCGTCTTGCCGGCGGCATTGCGCGCCGCCCACGAGCTGGTCATCGCGGGAATCGCGATGCGGCGTCTGCGCACGCAGAAGGCACGCGCTGCGCTTGTGGACGCCGAACGCGCCGCTCGTCAGGCCGGCATCCCAGCGCTGATGGCCGAGGTCGAAAGCACCTGCCATGTGCTGAACACACCTGCGGCGCGCCTGATTGCACCCGGCGAGGATCGGCCAGTTCTGCTTGAGGAGGTCGAAGCGCTGCTGGCGTCGGGGGTGCTTGTCGTTGACGCCTGCCGCCATGTCGTGTGCGATGCCGATACCGCGGTCTCGCTTACGACGCGTCCGGTATTGTTCGCACTTGCACGCGCATTGGGCGAAGCGTGGCCGGCGGACGTCCCGAGGAGCACGCTGCTCGCACGCGCTTTCCGGGCCAAGCACGCCGATGAATCGCATCGCGCGCGGTTGCGCGTCGAAATCGGGCGGCTTCGCTTCAAGCTCAGAACCCTTTCAGACGTCAGCGCGACGACGGGAGGCTTTGCACTGGCGCCGCGGCGTGCACGGAAGGTCATCGTGCTCGCACCGCCGGTCGAAGATGAGCATGCAACCGTGCTCGCCTTTCTCGCAGACGGCGAATCGTGGTCGAGCTCGGCACTGTCGCTTGCACTGGGAGCCAGCGCGCGAACGGTGCAGCGTGCGCTCGACGCGCTCGCCAGCGCAGGCAAGGTCCAGTCGTATGGTCGCGGGCCGGCGCGTCGCTGGATAACCCGGCCGCTGCCTGGCTTTACGACAACTTTGTTACTCCCGGGCCCGCTCCCGAGCGGCTAGGATCGGCGCATGAAACGATCCGCTGCCGAAATCGTTCGCGAATACGGTCCATTCCCCGGCGTCGAACACGTCGCTGGGGTCACCTACGATGGCCAGCACGTCTGGTTTGCGTCCGGCGACAGGCTGACCGCACTCAATCCCCAGACCGGCGCGACGGTCCGCGCCATCGATGTCGCCGCGCATGCTGGGACGGCTTTTGACGGTCACCACCTGTTCCAGCTTTCGGGCGACTGCATCCGGAAGATTGATCCGCATACCGGCCGCGTGCTCACCACGATTCCCGCGCCCGGGGGCGCCGGTTCGGGGCTTGCGTGGGCCGAAGGCTCGCTGTGGATCGGGCAATATCGGAACCGGAAAATCCATCAAATCGATCCCAACACCGGGGCGGTCCTTCGCACCGTCGAATCCAACCGCTTCGTGACCGGCGTGACTTGGGTCGATGGGGAGCTCTGGCACGCCACTTCCGAAGGCGACGAAAGCGAGATCCGGCGAGTCGATCCTCAGACGGGTGAGGTCCTGGAAACACTTGATATGCCGCCGGGAGCAAGCGTGTCGGGGCTGGAATCCGATGGCGGCGACCGGTTCTTCTGCGGCGGCGAAAGCAGCGGAAAAGTGCGAGCCGTCCGCCGGCCCAAACGAGCCTCGGCGTAGCGGAGGGGGGCGCGCCGCGGAGCTACATCTTCATCCCTGCGCCGCTCGCGACGGCGGACCAGCGCTTGATTTCGCTCTTGATGTAGGCGGCGAACTGATCAGGCCCCATGTCTTCCGGAGCGAAGCCCTGCTTGGCCAACAAATCCACCGTCGCGGGCGCATGCATCGCCTGCTTTGCCGCCGCGGCAAGCTTGTCGATCACCGGGCGCGGTGTGCCGGCTGGCGCGACGAGGCCGAACCAGAGTGGCGTGTTAAAGTCCGGCATGCCGGCTTCCGCCATGGTGGGCACGTCGGGCAGCAGGTTGGAGCGCTTGTCGGTCGCCACTGCCAGCGCCTTGATCTGTCCGGCTCTGATCTGGCCGATGATCGCCGACGTAATTTGGAAGCTCATCTGGATGCGGCCAGAGATCAGGTCGGTCGTGACCTGCGGACTGCCGGGGTAGGGCACCTGCACGAGCTTGACGCCGGCGCGCTGCGCGTACAGTTCGGCGGCGAGATCGGGTAGGCTGCCGGGGCCGACCGTGCCGAAATTGAGCTTGCCGGGCTTGGCCTTGGCGAGCGCCGTGAACTCCTTGACGCTGTTGACGCCGAGTTTGGGATCGACGGCCATCACCAGCGGGCCGACGGCAAGGAGCGCGATCGGCGCAAAGTCCTTGGCCATGTCGTACTGCGCTTCGGGATGCACGATCTTGTAGGTCAAGGTCGATAACGCGGGCGCCATCAGCGTGTAGCCGTTCTTGGCAGCACGCGCGACGTAGCCGGCGGCGATGCTCGATCCGGCGCCGGGCTTGTTCTCGACGACGATGTTCTGGCCGACGATCGGCTCGGCGCCTTTGGCGAAGAGGCGCGCCACGATGTCGGACGAGGCGCCCGGCGTGAAGCCGACGATGAGATGAATCGGGCGCGACGGATAGGGCTCCGCGGCGAGCGCGCGCGGCGATGCCAGCGCCGCAAGCGTGAGCATCGACATCGTTCTGCGATCGATCAGCGACATATGTGTTCTCCCTCGGTAATGGGTCTTTGGTGCGGCTTTTGCCGTCACTCCTGCTTGATGCCGGCCGCTTTGACGATCGGCGTCCATTGCGCGATCTCGGCCTTTTGCTTGGCGGCGAGCGCCTGCGGCGTCTGCTCGGCGACCGGCCAAACCTCCTGGCCGACATTGCGCAAGCGCTGCTGCACGCTGGGATCGGCCAGCGCTTCGCGAACGGCGGCATTGAGCTTGGCGATGATGTCGGGCGGCGTACCCTTGGGCGCCCACAGGCCATGCCAAAAGCTGGCGTGGATGTCGTGGATGCCGAGCTCGTCGAGGGTCGGCACGTCCGGCGCCGCCCACCAGCGTTTCGGCTGCAGCACCGTATAAGCCTTGAGCTGACCCTGGCGCACGTAGCTCAGATAGGTCGCCGCCTGGCCGAAAGCGAAATCGATATGACCGCCCAAAAGATCCTGCAGCAGCGGCGCGCCGCCGGTATAACGCGCGGTCTGAAACTGGGTGCCGGTTTCTTTCGCGAAAATCAGCCCGGCGATTTCCGTCGGTCCGCCGATGCCGACCGTGCCGGCCGTGGCCTTGCCGTTCTGCGTTTTCAGCCAGATCAAGAAGCTTTTGAAATCGTCCGCCGGGAGCGACTTCGTCGCAATGATCCAGATCGGCGTGTCGGCGATTAGCGAGATCGGCGCAAAGTCGTTCACCACGTCGTAGGGCAGCTTCATCACGGCGGCGTTGAGAACGTGGGTCTGCACGTGCCCGATGCTCAGCGTATAGCCGTCGGGCGCGGCGCGGGCGACGCGGCCGACGCCGATGCTGCCGCCGGCACCGCTGACGTTCTCGACGATGACGCTTTGATGCAGCACCGCGCCCATGCGATCAGCGAGAATGCGCGCGATCGTGTCGGTCGGGCCGCCGGC
>JASHSE010000360.1 GCA_030036975.1 Xanthobacteraceae bacterium
ATCTCGGTGCCGGTGATGAAGCGCGCTTCGTCGGAGGCGAGAAACAGCACGGCGGCTGCGGTGTCGCGGCCGTCGCCCATGAAGCCGAGCGGGATGCGCGCGACGCGCGATTTCAGCAAGGCATCGACGTCGCCGCCGCTGCGCTGCCGGGCAAGCCGCGCCTCGACCATCGGCGTATGCATCTGCCCGGGCACCACCGTGTTCACGCGGATGCCGTGCTTGGCGTATTGCACGGCGGTGACGCGGGAGAACTGGATCACAGCGGCCTTCGACGCGGCGTAGCCGATCTGCGGTGAGCCGGTATAGCGCGTGCCGGAGGTTGAGGCCGTGTTGACGATGGCGCCGCCGCCCTGCCCGACCATGACCGGAATGACGTGGCGGCAGGTGAGAAACACGCTTTTCAGATTGTAGTCGAGCTGCGCGTCGAACGCGTCCTCGGCAAGCTCCGCGGCACCGCCGGCGGCCGAGCCGCCGACATTGTTGACCAGAATATCGATGCGGCCGAAGGTTTTCCGGCACGCCTGCGTCATGGCGCGCACCTGCGCATCGTCGGTGACGTCGCAGACGTGCGTCGCGATCTCGCCTTCATTGCCGACGCGCGCCACCGTCTCGACCATGGACTCGGCGTTGCGGTCGACGGCAAAGACCTTGGCGCCTTCGCGGGCGAACAGCACCGCGGCGGCGCGGCCGTTGCCCCAGCCCGGCCCGACGCAGCCCGCGCCCGCGATCAGCGCCACCTTGCCCGCTAGCCGCCCCGCCACGATGCTCCCCCGCCCTGTGTTGCAACCTTCGATCGACGATATCACGCTGCGGCGAGATTAAAAACGAACGCAGCACCATCGCCGGCCAGGCCGCTATTGGCGGGCGTCGCGCCGCCGACAGGCTCGCCCTGGGCTCCGCAATGAGCTACATTGTCGAGGTGGGACGTTCTGAGCCGACTTGCGTTCAGCAAGATCAAGGAGAAAACCCTATGAAACAATTTGCTGTCACATTGACGGCGGTGGCGTTTGTCTGCGGTCTGACGGCGTTGGCTGCCAACGCGCAAACGCTGCAGCCGGCAGCGGGCAGCCTGCATGCGCAGGTGCACAACTTCACGCCGCTCGTGAAACAAGCCGCCTGCAACGGCCGCCGGGGACCGTTCTGCGGCCCGGGATGGACGCGGCGCTGTGTGCGCGGTCCGTTTGGCCACCTCCACTGCCGCTGCGTCCCTTGCTGACAAGCGACGCTTTTACGTCTCCATCCACATCGTGCGGGGCCGCCTTCGGGCGGCCTCGTCGTTTTCCGGCCAGGCAGGATCGTCGATCGATGCGCCGCCGCGGCGCGAACCGGAAGTCAGCTCGCCAGCGACAGCGGCGATGCGGCGCGCGCCTGCATCGGCGCGATGATCTGCTCGCCGAGCCGCCGCACGTTTTCCACCGTCGGAATAATCTTGCACAGCACGAGCTCGATGCCGATCGCCTCGAACCGCCGCAATTGGCGCAGCACGCTCTCCGTCGAGCCAATGCAGCCGAGCTTGGTGGCCGGCAGCATGCGCTGCTCGATCTTGCGGGTGTCGGGGTCCGGATCGTAGGCGAAGATGCGTTCGATTGCGGCGTCGAGCGCGTCCTGTTCGTCGCGGCCGAGCGCAACGAACGGGTTGAGCGCGTAGCGCACTTTGCGCCCCGCTCGTCCACAGCGGCTTTTCATGTCGGCGACCGCGGCTTCGAGCTCGCGCAGCGCCTCGTCGACGGTTTGCGCGCCCTTCGGATAATCGATGAACCACCAGTCGCAATGGCCGGCGATGAAATCGCGGCCGCGATCGCTGCGGCTGACCGAATAGATTTCCGGCGGCGCGGCCGAGGCCGGCTTGAGCAGGAGCTGGCCGCGCTCGACCTGATAGTGTCGGCCGGCGTACGAAAACGTTTCGCTGGTCCACAGCCCGCGCAGGATGTCGATGAACTCGACGGTGCGCCGATAGCGTTCCTCGCCTTGCAGCACGGTGCCGCCGAACATGCGGAATTCCTCGTCGAACCAGCCGTTGACGATGTTGAGCGCCATGCGGCCGCGGCAGATGCGGTCGAGCGACACCGCGAGCTTGGCGACCATCACCGGGTCGAACAGGCCGGGATGCACCGCCACCAGGGCGCGGATGCGATCGAGCCGCGAGGCGATGGCGCTGGCCAGCACCCAGGCGGCGATGTCGTTGCCGAGATGCCGTTCCGCGAACAGGCAAAGCTCGAAGCCGGCGCAATCGGCCGCGAGCAGAAGCTCGACGCCGAGATCGAACTGGGCGTCGCGCCGCCCGTCCGGCAACGGGGAGAGCGCCTCGCTGACGGCTTGGGCGATTTCCGCCGAGCCGACGGTCGCCATCGGTATCGGGGCATAGAGGCCGAATTGCATGTGAACCTTACGAGCTGGGGTCGGTCATCTTAGCGCGTTTTTCCGCGATGTTGAATCGTCATTGCGAGTATTGGATCAAGGTGATCTGATCGAGCATCAGTGGCGGCCGAGCGCCTGTTTGACCCGGTCGATCACGGCCTTCGGCGCCCTGGCGCTGTCCTTGAGCAGCGCCGCCACCTCGTTTCCGGTGACCAACGAAATATCGAGCCTGGAGCGCTGGGCGTCCTGCAAGAACGCCGGATCGCGCAGCGTCGCCGCGAACGCCACGCGCAACGCGGCGGCGCGCGGCGGCGGCAGACCGGGTGGGCCGAGGAACGGCCGCCCCATGATTTCGCGCGCCAGCAGGAACGCCAGCGCGCGACGATCGACTGGATCGGTGACCAGGTTGCGGATGCTCGGCACGTCCGGCGCATCCGGGATGGGATCGATTCCGGTGTGAAACAGCAGGTTGACTTTGTTGTCGCGCAGCCAATCGGGATGCGCCGCTTTGATCGCGCTCCACGACCAATAGGCGAGCCCGTCGAGCTCGCCGCGCTCCATGGCGAGCGCCGCCACGGCAGTGTCGCGGTAGCCCTCGATGATCTTAAAGCGCGTGCCGGCGAGAGCGTTGAACGCGTGCGGCATGATTTCCGAATCGGCGCCGACACCGGTGCCGGGCACCAGAAGCTCGTGCTTTTTTAAGTCGTCGAAGGTCTTGACCGGCGAGGTGTGCCACGACATTGCGAGACTCGCGTCGCGGTTCATGCTGCCGAGCCAGGTGAATTGCAGCGGATCGATATCGGCTTCGTTCTCGCCGAGCATCGGCTCGAACGGCAGGCCGCGGCCGATCGTGCCGATAACGCTGCCGTCCTTGGGCGCGATGCGGTAGAGATATTCCTCGACCTTGAGCCCGCCCGCGCCCGGCATGTTCTGCACGACCAGAACCGGATTGCCCGGGATGTGATTGCCGAGATGACGCGCCAGAAGCCGCGCGTAAATGTCGTAGGTCGAACCCGCGCCGGTAAACACCAACAGGCTGAGCTGGCGGCCCTTGTAGAATTGCTCGACATTCTGCGCCCGCGCGCTCACCGCACCGGCGGCAAGCAGCGAAGCGGCGGCGGCCGTCGCGATGACGCTCGTGGCGAAGCGCGCCATGAAGTCCTCCCGTTCAAGCGCACGATCTCCGGCTCAAACTCATGGCGCTTAAGCCCGTGGCGCTTAAGCTCATGGCGCTTAAGCCCGTGGCGCAATGGGCCGAATTGCCGCGACGGCGCGGCTGTTTTGCGTGCGGGACGATGCTAAGCTTGCCGCCGCATTCGATCCAGTCGCGAGGAAAAGCCGATGATCCGGCTCATCGCATCGCTCGCCTTGGCGCTCGTCGCCTGCTTGCAGCTTGATGGCGCCGCGGCGGCGCAGCCGGCCTATCCGACGCGACCGGTGCGCCTCATCCTGCCGTACGGCGCGGCGAGCGCCACCGACATTGCCGCGCGCATGTTCGCCGATCGCCTGACCGCGCTATGGGGCAAGCCGGTGGTGGTGGAAAATCGCCCCGGCGGCGACGGCTTCGTCTCGATGAACGCCTTCATCTCCGCCAATGACGACCATACGCTGTGGATGGGTCCGGCCGCCGCGTTCACCACGCTGCCTTATATGCACGACGACCTGCCGTTCGACCCGGGACCGAAGATGACGCCGGTGGTCCAGGTCGTCGTGGTCGCGCTGACGGTATCGATGCCGGCTGCGCTGAAGATCGACAGCGTCGATCAGTTCGTCAAATTGGCACGCGCCGAGCCAGGCAAGCTCAACGCCGCGGCGGCGAACGGGATTTCCGACTTTTTGCTGTTCGGCTTTTTCAAGAAACTGGGGCTTGAGGTCACCGACGTGCCGTACCGCGACATCATGCAGGCGCCCAACGATCTGGTGGCCGGCCGCATCCAGGTGCTGTCGACCTCGCTGGCGGTGCCGCAGCCGCTCGCCAATGCCGGCAAGATCAAGCTTTTGGTGGTGACCAGCCGACACCGGGTGCCGAGCCAGCCCAACGTGCCGACCGCCATCGAAGCCGGCTATCCGGATCTGACCTTCGAAAGCGTCGGCGGCGTGTTCGCGCCGCCCAGCATGCCGGCCGACGTGCGCCAGCACATCGCCGCGGATTTCCGTAAAGTGGCCGACGCCAATCCGGAGATCGGCAAGAAGCTCGAGCTGACCGGCCAGATCGTGTCGATCCGCGGCCCCGACGAATTCGGCGCCGCCATAAACGAGCAGCGGGAAAAACTCGTCGATCTCGCCAAGCTGCTCGGCCTCAAAAAATCGACGCAGTAGGGCGCTGCAATCATGGGCGGTCGCGACGAACTCGAGCCGATCGAACAGGCAAGCCGCGACGCGCTGGCGGCGCTGCAGTTGCAACGGCTGCAGAAATCGGTTCATGCAGCCTACCAAGGCATTCCGCACTACAAGAAAAAATTTGCCGCCGCGGGCGTGCACCCGGGCGACCTGAAAAGCTTGTCCGACATCGCCAAGCTCCCGTTCACCACCAAGGAGGATTTGCGGCAGAATTATCCGTTCGGCATGTTCGCGGTGCCGATGGCCGACATTGTGCGCGTGCACGCGTCGAGCGGCACCACCGGGAGGCCGACCGTGGTCGGCTATACGCAAAACGACATCGCCGCCTGGGCGCAGCTGATGGCGCGCTCGATCCGCGCCGCCGGCGGCCGCTCCACCGACAAGATCCATAATGCCTACGGCTACGGCCTGTTCACCGGCGGGCTCGGCGCCCATTACGGCGGCGAGTATTTGGGCGCCACCGTCATTCCGGTCAGCGGCGGCTTCACCGAGCGGCAGGTCCAGCTCATCGTCGATTTCCGCCCCGACATCATCATGGTGACGCCGTCCTACATGCTCGCCATCGCCGACGAGTTCGAGCGCCAGGGTTTTGTCGCGGCCAAGGATTGCAGCCTGCGCATCGGCATTTTCGGCGCCGAGCCATGGACCGACAGCATGCGCGACGAGATCGAGCGCCGCATGGGCCTCCAAGCGCTTGATCATTACGGCCTGTCCGAGCTGATCGGCCCGGGTGTCGCCCAGGAATGCCCGGACAGCAGAGGCGGGCTGACCTTGTGGGAGGATCACTTCTATCCTGAGATCATCGACCCGCAGACCGGCCGCGTTTTGCCGGACGGCGAGCCGGGCGAGCTCGTGCTCACCTCGCTGACCAAGGAGGCGATGCCGGTGGTCCGCTACCGCACGCGCGACCTCACCCGGCTGTTGCCGCCGGCGCGCCGGCCGATGCGCCGCATCGAGCGCATCAAGGGCCGCTCCGACGACATGCTGATCATCCGCGGCGTCAATCTGTTTCCGTCGCAGATCGAGGCGGTGCTCGGCCGCGAGACGGCGCTGGCGCCGCATTATGTTTTGGAAGTGCGGCGGCCGCATGCGCTCGACGAACTCGACGTGCTGGTCGAGATGCGGCCGGAGCTGTCCGGCAAGCTCGGCGCCGACGACATCGACGGCTTGGCGCTGCGCGCCCAGCACCTGATCAAATCCTATGTCGGGCTCACCGCGACGGTGCGGGTGCTCGAACCCGGCACCATCGAGCGCTCGCAAGGCAAGGCCAAGCGCGTGCTGGATCGGCGACCGAAAGCGTGAACATGGATCAAGCCGCGACGACGCAAGCATTGCAGAGAGTCGGCCTCGACCAGGGCGCGATCGCGGCATGGTTCGCCGCGCTGCCGCGCGACACGACGGACTTCGGCAATGACCGCAACCGCTTCACGCAGTTCTGGCAGCAATGCGCCGCGCTGATCGCGCATTTGCCGCGAAAGCCGCAGCGCAGCGGTGCCGAGGCCGAAGCGGCGCACACGGTTTTTGCCACCGCGCGCGCAGCGCGCGAGCGCTTCCTCGCCGCGCACACAGGCGCGCTCTACGACGAGCTGACCCAGCGGCGCTCGCGCTTCCTCCGCGTGGAAGATCTGGTTTTCGCCGCCGCCGCCGCGGTGCCGGGCCTGACGCCGACGGCCGAGCAGATCGCGGCCGAAAGCGAGCTCTTGCAGCGCGACAAGGACGGCGTCGAAATCGACCAGGGCATTTTTCTCGCCCACGTGCTCGCCGACGAGACATCGGGCCGCCACCTTTGCCACGCCATGCTGCTGCCGCGCGCCGCGGCGCAGGATCTTTTGCGCGAGATCGACGCCAAAGACCGCGTCGATCTCGGCAAGGTGACGGTGGAACGTCGCGGCAAAGCCGTATTCGTCACGGCCGGCAACCCGCGCTTCCTCAATGCCGAGGACAACACCACGCTGGATGCCATGGAGATCGCGGTCGACCTTGCCATCCTCGATCCGGCAACCGACGTCGCGGTGCTGCGCGGCGGCGAGGTCGAACATCCGAAATATCGCGGCCGCAGACTGTTCGGCGCCGGCATCAACCTGACGCATCTCTACCGCGGCCTCATTCCGTTCACCTGGTTTCTGCGGCGCGATCTCGGCTTCGTGCACAAATTTTTTCGCGGCGTGGCGCGGCCCGACGCGATTCCGGACGACGTGCACGGCACCGGCATCGAAAAGCCGTGGATCGCCGCGCTCGACGGCTTTGCCATCGGCGGCCATTGTCAGATTTTGCTGACGATGGACTACGTGCTGGCGGCAAGCGACGCGTTCATGACCTTGCCGGCGCGCAAGGAGGGCATCATCCCGGGCGCCGCGAATTTGCGCATGCCGCGCTTTACCGGCGACCGCATCGCCCGCCAGGCGATCCAATACGAGCGGCGTCTCGAATGCGCCAGCCCGGAGGGCCGGTTGATGTGCGACGAGATCGCCGCTCCAGCCGACATGGACCGCGCGCTCGACGCCGTCATCGCCCGGCTTACCAGTTCGGGCGCCGTCAGCGCCACGTCGAACCGCCGCGCGCTGCGCATCGGCGAGGAGCCGTTCGACGTTTTCCGCCAATATTTTTCGGCTTACGCGCGCGACCAGGCCTATTGCCATTTCAGCCCGGCGCTAATCGCCAACCTCGAACGCGAATGGAACGCGCACAACAGAAAAATTTAAAGTGTTTTGGCGCCAGAATTCTACCTCAAACAGCCGCCAAGTAACTCCCACCAAGTAACTCCCACCGGGTAAAACGAGCGAGAGAACACACCAGCGAAGATGACGAAAGCGGTCGATCGCTACGCTGAGCCGTGTCAGCGAAGTGCCGTCAGCGGACATGCTCTGCCATAAGGCCCCCGATGGTGGGGCGTAGGGGCGACTTTGCTCCCTGGCGCCTTCGAGGATAAAATCCTCCACCATGATCACGCTGTACTCCTATCCAGAGCTATTTGGGGTCGCCGACAACAACGGCTATGGGCTGAAGGTATTCGCTTTCATGCGGCTTGCCGGTGTACCGTTCCGGCACGAACATATTTTCGATGCCTCGACCGCGCCGCGTGGGCAATTGCCATACATCGTCGATGATGGCGAAGCGGTCGGCGACAGCGAGACAATCATCGCGCACCTGAACAAGAAATATGCACTCGCAATCGATACTGGGCTCGACGCCGCGCAGCGCGACCGGAATCTTCTGGTCACACGCCTCCTCGATGACCTCTATTGGGTGATGTCCTATTCGCGCTGGAAGGACGAACGCTATTTTCCAGCGTTCCGCGACGCGCTATTGCGCGAGCATCCGAGCGTCACCGCCGACGGACTGCGTAAGGCGCAGGAGTTCAATTTCCAGCGATACTATTATGCTGGCATTGGCCGCTACGCACCGGAAGCGGCCTATGCGCGCGGGCTCGCTGATCTCGGCGTGCTTGCGCGGTTGGTGCCAACGGAAGGCTACGTTCATGGGTCGCGCCCGACGAGTATCGACGCGGGCATCTACGGCTTTATCGCCAACATCCATTTTTATGCAATCGACACCCCGCTAAAGCGCTTCGTCGCGGCGCAGCCGAACCTGGTGCGTCACTGCTTGGCGCTACACCCGGCGATAATGCGGGAGTAGAGAGATTACGCCAGTGGTTCTCTTAAGCATTCTTCGATCAGGATCAAAAGCGCCCATTCTCGAAGGTTTGTGTGACGTCCGCCTTGCCCCCGAAAGCGAACTTGGCCGCTGCATTTATAAGGACACGCCCTAGTACGCAATCCGCCGCACGCTCGTCACTTCGCTGCCGGCGGCGCGGATGCGCGCGATCGCTTCGGCGAGCGGCTCGATGACGACGGCCATGTGGAAGGCGTTGGCGTGAAGGAGGCTCGAGCGATCGTGCACGATCGCGACATGGCCTTTCCAGAACACCAGATCGCCGCGCCTTAAATTGGAAAAATCGGCGGCGGCGACACGCTCGCCGAGCGCCGCCTCCTGCATGTCGCTGTCGCGCGGGCAGGCCATGCCGCAGGCGGCGAGCGCGGTCTGCACGAGGCCGGAGCAGTCGAGACCGAGCACGGTCTTGCCGCCCCACAGAT
>JASHSE010000361.1 GCA_030036975.1 Xanthobacteraceae bacterium
GTCGACCGCCCGCTGCAATACCGGGTGCAATTGCGCCAGCGGCGTGCCTGGCCGCAGCAGGTCGGGCGAGATACCCAACAGATCGGTCGCCTGGGCGTTGGCGAGCACGACGACGTCGTCTGCGTCGACGACGACGACGCCTTCCTGCGAGTGCTCGAGCGCGTCGGCAAGCAGCGCCTGGGCGGAGCGGCGCTGCGCCACCTCGCGCTCCATCATCGCCTTGATGTTGTCCCGCATCGTCCCCATCGCCGCGAGCAAGGCGCCGAGTTCGTCGGCGCCGCCGGCCGGAACCGCAACGTTAAGCTCGCCGGCGGCGATCAATTCGGCGACGTGGGAGGCGACCGCAACCGGCCCGACGATCCGCCGCGCCAAGGCCCACGCGACCAGCGCCGACAGAAACAGCGCCAGCGCGATGCCCGCGACGTTGAGACGGATGCTGCGCGCGACCTCGGCGCGGGCGCCCTCGCGGTACAGAAACCCGTCCCCCGCGGTGTAATTCACCAAGAGATCGATCTGCTCGTCGACCTTTCCGGCATAACGGTCGAGCGTCGGCCAATTCACCTCGCCTTTGGTGCCGCCGAGCAAGCGGCCGCGCACGCCATTCCACTCGGCCACCGCACGCTTGACGTTCTCGGCGGCACGGGTGGCGCGAACCGACTGGGCACGCTGCTCGGCGATCGCGATATCCTGCAGCAGCGATGTGTTGAGCGTCTCGATATCACCGTCGAGCTTGGCCCGGATCGCCGGGTCGGCTTCTATCCAGCGCCGCGCAAAGGCCGCGCGCATCGCGGCGAAATCGGCTGCCGCCGCGCGCGCGTAGTTGATCGACATCAACGATTCGTCGAACGTCTTGCTGACCAGGACACCGGCCTCGCGGACGCCGAGCGTGCCGTAGGCGCCCAGCGCCGCGGTGATCACGCTCATGACAAGGAATGCGATCAGAATGCGGCCGCGAATCGTGCGCAGCGACGGCGTCCACGAAACGCCGCGCCGCCCGCACCGCACCAAACTGCCGATCCCCCGGATCAATCGACCATACATACTCGACTGCCGCATACACATCCTCGGATAGCATTCAGCCTTACACCGCAGCCCGTTAAGGCCGCGGCAGCGGCTGATCCAATCTTTCGAGGTTCCTTAACGGCGTCTTAACCGCGCGGCGTCACGCTGCCGGAGGTTGCAGCCGCACCGTTCATTAGTCGGCGACGCGGCTGCGGAACTCCGACGAGGCCATCATGAGCTTAAGAACCGAGTTGTTGCGTGCACGCCGTTCGGTCGCGACCGCCTTCCTCGCCGGCGCCTTGGTCTCGCTCGCCTCCTGGATGGTGTGGGCACTGCCGCAGAACACCGTCTCGCAAAAAGGCCAGCAATTTCATCCCGGCGCGATCACGATCAAGCGCGGCGATACCATACGGATCGTCAATGATGACGGCGATCTGCTGCACCATGCCTACGTGGATTCCCCGACGTTCTCATTCGATTCGGGGGATCAGCAGCCGGGCAGCGTCACTCCGGTGACATTTTCGGTGAGCGGCGACTTCAACGTCCTGTGCGCCATTCACCCGAAAATGCTGCTCGTGGTGCACGTCCGCTAGCGCGGCGCTAGAGGATGGTGGTGCCGTACAGCTCCATGTGGGCGAAATAATAGACGGCGAGAAACATCGCCAGCGACGAAGCGTAGGCGAACGGTATCAGCCAGGAACGGCTCCAGCGCGCCGGCGCGCCGGCATTGTCGGCAATGATTGCGAGCAGCGCCACGATGATCAGCGAGTGTCCGATCAGATCGATCTTGCCGAAGGGGAAGCAGGCGCTCACGAACATCGCCGCCAGCATGATCGCTCCGACCCGACGCACCAGCGGCGTCCAGATCAAGGAAAACGCCAACGCGAACTCAACCGCGCCGGCGGCGCGCATGTAGAAGTCCGGCGTGAAACCGAGCGACATGGTCGGATGAATGAGGAAAAGCGGGTACGACCATTCCGGATAAGCCCATTTCTCGATCGAGGCCCACATCAACGTGATGCCGGCGCTCCAACGCAGCACGTCGATGGGGCGCATGCCGAACAAATTGGTCTGCAAGCCGGTCAGGGCAAGAAAGGTGGCGAAGCCGAGGAACACCGGATAGTCAGCGAGATGGAATGGACCGTAGTTGCGGACCGCGATGCCATAGAGCACGAACACGCCGAGTGCCGACAGCGGCATGGTCCGGCGCGACAGCATGCCGGCGGCGATGCCGAGCTGGATGGCGCCGACAAGCGTTGAATCGGTCTTGAGTTCTGGCGTCAGCAGGATGCCGCCCATTGCCCAGATGGCGATGAAGAAGGCCGCGCAGGCGGCGCGCGCAATGATCTCGACGTGGTTGCGCACCCAGCCGGTCGCCCGGTCTAAGGCCGCCAAAATGACCGTGCCGACTGGCGTGCCTTCCAGGATGCCGCCAGTTGTCAGCGCCAGGATGGAGAGGCCAATGAGCATTTCGAAGTCGGGGCAAAGGACGTTTTCCAGCCCCTCTGGCTGCCCGGCCACATCGAAGGCACAGAACCATTTGACGTGGGCGCTCGCCGATCCGACGAGCAGCGCATTAGCAAACAGCGCGAGCGGAACTGCGGCGGCAAACCGCATCCGCTTGGCTAGCCGGTACATAACCGGGCCTCCCGACACAAGTTGACACGCCAGTTCAGTCGCCCCGCGCACCTCACTGGCCCGCTTCATGTTTTCTTTATCACAGCTGTTAGCGGTTCCGCAACCTTTGGTAAAGTCTTGGTTAACCGATGGCTGGTGGCGCCCCCGATCGATAAATTTTTAAGGACCGCCCTCAGCCATACGTAAGCGATCGCGGCTAAAGGTAGCCGCGCGCCGTGACCGCGGCGTGAAAAACCTTGGAGGCCGCGATGCTCGCTGCTGCAGGCGTGCTCGGCGTGATGGCCGGGATGGCCAGCGCTTATTTGGCGCGATGGCTGCCAGCCCATGGACAGGCGGTCGAGACTGTCGCCGGCTTGATGTTGCTGGGCGGCTTCGCGCTCATGGGCTCGGCAATGCCCATGGTACTGTGAGGGCTGCGCAATTCGCGGGAATCAGCGCGGCAGGGCGGGCATCTCGACCGCCTTTCCCTTTTCGCTCAGCGTCTGCAAAAAGGCGATGAGGTCGGCCTTTTCGCCGCCGCTTAGTCCAAGCGGCCGAATGTTTGGATCGCGGCTTGGCCGCGCAATGCCGCCGCGGTCATAGAGGTCGACCACCGCCTGCAGTGTCGGTACCGATCCGTCGTGCATATACGGCCCGCGCCGCGCGACATCGCGCAGCGTCGGCGTCTTGAACGCATACCGCAAGGCCACCGAATTCGGAAACAATCGGCCGCGGCCGATGTCGTCGCCACGCGCAGTGCCGATGTCATGAAATGACGCGTCGCTGAAGGCCCAGCCGCTGTGGCAGGCGGCGCAATTCGCTTTCCCGTTGAACAAGGCGAAGCCGCGCTTCGCGGCGGCGCTGATCGCGGTCGAGTTGCCGTTGATCCAGCGGTCGAACGGCGCTTCACCGGAAACGATCGTTCGCTCGAACGTTGCGAGCGCCATCTCGACGTTGCTCTCGGTGATCGCGCCAGGGCCGAATGCGCCGTGAAACGCCTCGACGTAGCCCGGAATGGCGGCCAGGCGGTCGACCATTCTGTCTTCCGAAAGGTCCATGATGTTCGGCGCAGTGATCGGCCCCATGGCGACGGATTCCAGATTGCGGAAGTGACCGTCCCAACCGAGCTTCGGCGTCCAAGCCACGTTAAGCAGGGTCGGCGTCCGCAACGGCAACATTTCTTGCTTCTCGCCGATGGCGCGCGGCCGGCCGTCGGCCCACGACAGGCCGGGATCGTGGCACGTGGAGCAGGAGCGGATTTTCGCGCCGGACAGAATCGGATCGAAGAACAGCATGCGGCCGAGCGCGAGCTTGGCCGCCGAGTATGGATCAGCTTTCGGGAACGGTATGGCGCGGGGCCGTGCGTATTCCTTGTGCCAACTGTTCGGCCCAGTCTCCTGCCAATTGTTCGGCAATGGCAGGTCGGCCGCCGGTGCCGTGTCGGCGATCGATCCGATCATGCCAATGAGGAGCAGGAGCGCTGCCGCGAACCGGGTAGCCTCGCGGCCTACTCCAGGCGGATCAGGTAAGGTCCTCATGCCGGTATTAAGTCGATCAGCAGCGTTGACATTGCGTTAAGCACCGCCGCCCACGCGTGCGTGGATTTGACGCTTTACGTACGGTTGTGTCGGCAAAGTTAACGCGCGGTGCTTTGGGTGCGCGCCAGGCCTGCGAGGTTAGGAATTGTCAGGACTCCCGGTGAATCGCGGAGACTTGAGCCGCTATGCGACGCCCGCTCGCCCGATCGCGACGTAGCGGAAGCCGGCGCGACGCATTTCCTCGACCCGATAAATGTTGCGCAGGTCAACGATGACCGGCCGCGCCATGATGCTTTTGAGCCGCGCCAGATCGAGCGCGCGGAACTGCTCCCACTCGGTGGCGATCACCAGCGCCTCGGCGGCTTCGGCGGCCGCATAGGCGCCGCCGCAATAGATCACCGTCGGCAGTTGCGCCTTGAGGTGCTCCATGCCGGCCGGATCGTAAGCGCGCACAGTAGCGCCGAGCTCCTGCAGCGCCGCTATCAGCGGGATCGCCGGCGAATCGCGGGTGTCGTCGGTATTCGGCTTGAAGGCGAGCCCGAGCACGGCGACGGTCTTGCCGCGCACCACGCCATCGAGCGCGGCCACCACCTTGCCGGCCATGGCGCGCTTACGCTCCTCGTTGACAGCGGCGACCGTCTCGACGATGCGCAGCTGCGCGCCGTGCTCGTGCGCGGTCTTGATCAGCGCCAGCGCGTCCTTGGGCAGGCACGAGCCACCGAAGCCCGGACCGGGATGCAGAAATTTGCCGCCGATGCGGTTGTCCAGGCCGATGCCGCGCGCCACGTCCTGCACGTCGGCGCCGACGCATTCGCACAGATCGGCAATTTCGTTGATGAGGCTGATTTTCGCCGCCAAAAACGCGTTGGCCGCGTATTTGATCAGCTCCGCCGTGCGCCGGCTGACATAGAGGATCGGCGCGGCGTTGAGGTAGAGCGGCCGGTAGATCTCGGCAAGCACGCTTCGTGCGCGTAAATCGTCGCTGCCGATGAGGATGCGGTCAGGGTGCTTGAAGTCGTACACCGCCGCACCCTCGCGCATGAATTCCGGGTTGGACGCGACCGCGATCTCGGCGTCGGGGCGCTCTTCGCGCAGCATGCGCGCGATCTCGTCGCCGGTCCCGACCGGCACGGTCGACTTGGTGACGACGATTGCGGTGGTGGAGAGAAGCGGTGCGATGTCGTGTACGGCGGCGAAGATGTAGCTCAGATCGGCATGACCGTCACCGCGGCGCGACGGCGTGCCGACCGCGAGGAATACGACCTCGGCCTCGCCGATGCGCGCGGTATCGCCGGTGAACGCCAGCCGGCCCTGGCGCAGATTGGCCGCCACCATGTCGGCCAAACCCGGCTCATAGATCGGCAGCTCACCATTATCGAGCGCGGCGATGCGGTGGGCGTTCTTGTCGATGCAGGTGACGTGATGGCCGAAATCGGCGAAGCAGGCGCTCGAGACGAGCCCCACATATCCGGCGCCGATCATGCTCACGCGCATCGTACCAGCCCCGTCGCCGTTCAGAGCGCATCAATCGCGGGCGCCGAAGCGTCGCCGCTTTCGTCATGTTCGTTCCTGGTCCCGCTACGTAGCAGCGAAAGCCAACGGCGTCCAAACAGGACCAGAACCAGCACGCCGTAGACGAGGCCGCCGACCAGCGCCACGACAAGGAGTTCCACAACGTTGCGGAAGCGCGGCAACGATCCCAGCAATGACGTGGCGAGCGGCGCTGCGACAAGCAGCACCGCGGCAAGCGCGATGCCGGCCAGCGCCAACTTGCCCAGGGTAGCTTTCAGCTCGGCGTCGGCGGCGATGAAGCCGGCACGGGCGGCAAGCCACAGCACCAGCAGGAAATTGATCCACGCCCCGATCGAGGTGGCGAGCGCGAGCCCGACCTGCGCCAGCGGCCCCATCAGCACGATCTTGAACACGATGTTGACCGCAGTGCCGGTCAAAGCCGCCTTGACCGGCGTTGCGGTGTCGCCGCGGGCGAGAAACGGCGCCACCACGCTGCGGATGAGCACGAACGGAATGAGCCCGATGGTATAGGCCATCAGCGTCATCGCCGCCGCGTGCGCGTCGCCGGCGGTGAATTTGCCGCGCACGAACAGGCCGCGCATGATCAGATCGGGCACCGCCAGAAACGCCACGATGCATGGCACGCCGAGCAACAGCGCAAACTCGATGGCGCGATTTTGCGCCGAGCGCGCGCCGGCCGCATCGCCGCTGGCGAGCCGGTGCGTCATCTCCGGCAGCAGCACGGTGCCGACGGCGATGCCGATGACGCCGATCGGCAGCTGATCGATGCGGTCGGCGTAATACAAAGCCGAGATGGCACCGGCCGAGAGGAAGCTGGCGATGATGGTGTCGGCGAACAACGCCAGCTGCGTGCCGGCCGAGCCGATCGTCGCCGGAACGAGCGCCTTGAAGAACCGGCGCACGTCATCGTCGAGGCGCAATGCGCGAAACGAGGTCATGACGCCGTTGCGCACCGTGTCGCCGCCGACCAGCAGCGCCTGCAGCATGCCGGAGATCAGCACGCCCCACGCCGCTGCATAGCCGGCGCCGGGGAAATACACGGCCAGCGCCAAGGTCGCGATCATGGCGAGGTTGAGCAGGATCGGCGCCGCAGATGCCGCCGCAAAACGGTGCAGCGCGTTGAGAATGCCGCCCCACAGCGTCACGAGCGTAATGAGCAGCAAATAGGGGAACGTGATGCGGGTCAGCGACACGGCGAGCGCAAACTGGCTGGGCTCGCGCGAAAATCCCGGCGCCAGCACCGCGATGACCTGCGGCGTGAACACCAGCGCGAGACCGAGCAAAACAACCTGCGAAGCAAACAACAGCGTAAAGATGCGGTCGCCGAATTTTTGCGCGGCCTGCGGACCGCCCCGGGTGCGGATGCGCGCGTAGGCCGGAATGAACGCGGCATTGAACGCGCCCTCGGCAAAGATGGCGCGGAAATGGTTCGGCAGGCGGAAGGCGACGAAGAACGCATCGGCGACCGGTCCGGCGCCAAGGATCGCCGCGAGCATGATGTCGCGGAAGAAGCCGGTCAGCCGGGACAATAGCGTGTAGCCGCCGACGGTGAGGATTTTGCCGATCATGCGCCTTTAGGATCAAAACTCATAAGCCGGACCGCCTCGTTCACCCTCCCCTGCAGGGGGAGGGTCGATGCCGAGCGCAAGCGAGGCATCGGGTGGGGTAAGTCTTAGCAGGACCGTATGCACTGTGCCCCACCCCGGCTCGCATCTTCGATGCTCGCCGACCCTCCCCATACAGGGGAGGGTGAATGCGCACTAGCCAGCCAACGCGCGGCGG